>CADAPI010000338.1:1697-3776 GCA_902789705.1 uncultured Ruminococcus sp. | reverse complement strand
TGGAGTTGGGGCGCACCGTCAATCGGTCGGGTGCGCCGTAAGCTTCCTTCAATAGGTCCGGCTTTTACATTACCACAGTACCGTCAATATTTGTGAATACGTTTCCTGTCATCTCTTCGCGGTTGACAGTCGTTATAACAGTGTTGTTTTTGACACTTACGATAAAAGCTGCATCATCGAGAAGTATAAGGGTATCATCGAGCCCTTTTTCTTCCGCGAGCTTTATACCGTCGTTGAGTCTTGTCAGATCATCGTGCGAAAGCTCGATGTTTCTTTCCATTACTCGATTGATAGCGTGTTTTGAGAAGTTCACCCCAACAGTTTCATCTATCTGTTCCTGAAGGATATCCTTAAAACTTCTGCATGATGTCGAATCTGCGACTTCCTGCGGAGTTTTATGAGGAATGCCTGTGGTTATCGGGGTGGATAATCTTTTAATGTCTATAGCATTCATACCACAAAGCCCCCTTTTGTTCGTTTTGCTTTAAAGAGCATTCGTGTCATTATAAGCCGAGTGCCTCCGATTCCTGCATTTTAGCTTCCGCAAAAGCTCTGCTCACTGCATCGGAAAGGTCCGCTGTGCTTACAGTGTCAGCTGAACTTACAGATTCTGCTGCCTGTTCAAGTGCCGTGTTAACAGCTTCCTTGACTGCATCGCTGTTGTCTGAAACGCTCTTGTTTACAGCTTCGCCGTTTATAGCCTTTACCTTAGTGTAATCATAAGGTGTGCCGTCGATATATATCTTGTACTCGTTGTTCTCGATGCCTATCTTATCTACCTTGCCTGTTATCTGCTTGGTGTCGCCGCCTATCTCATAAGAACGAACTGTGCCATCTGAGCCAAGTACTGCGTATCATCAACGGGATTCATAAAATCCTGATTGGTAAGCTGCTTTACCATCATGTTGAAGAAATCCTGTACGGAGAGATCCTTGTCGCTGTTATCGAACTTCGCGTTGTACTTCTTGGAAGTAGAAGCCGTTCCGTTGATAATGTCGAGGTAGTTTCTGTCCGAACTGGTCGCTGTTACTGCCATACCTGCATCTTCCTTTCTGTAGTCTGTCAGATCGTGATGTTCAGTGCCTGATCATCTATCGAAGTCTTTCCGACCTCTATATCCGTATCGAACTCTGTACTGCCGATCCTGATGTCGTCGGTGTTAAGGTTCTTTCTTACCTGTCTGTAGCGGTTCGACTGTTCGCCCTCGTCTCTTCGTCTCTGGTCAAACTGACTGAATGCCGCATCCGACTGGTGCTCTGCGGGCATTACCGTTTCCGCAACCTTTACACTGTTATTCTCGATCTCAACGTTATGATTTCCAAGCTGGCTCTGAAGTGCAGCCAGATCCTTGTTGAGAAGATCCGCCGTTCTCTGACTTGAAGCCACCATAGAGAGTACTGCTGGTCTGAGCTTAACGGTAAATTCGCTTCTGCCTCTGAGAAGATTTTCCGCAACGCCCTTTGCGACCTGCTCGTCGGGTGTTCCGTACTCTGCCTTGTTCATCTCAAGTTCCGCCAAAGCTCTGTCAAAACTGATATCAACGCGTCTTGTGACATCGTGCATAGTTTCGGGTGTGAGCTTGTCGATCATCCTGATGCCGAATTCATCATCGTCATCTTCTGCTCTGAGGCTCTTGATAAAGGGATTTACCTCTTCACGAACGCCCTTCATAAGTCTTGCAAAGTCGATATCGTCCTTGAATAAGGCTTCGTTACCGCTGTCATTGCCGTTCATATCGGGAGCGTTCTCATCGGTCCTGGCTGATGCCGGAGTATAGCTTATTATCTCCATCTCGCCGCTTCTCAGCATTTCTGCCGGATCGAATATCCTCTCTGCCGAAATGCTTCCGACTGTGTTGATGTTTCTGAATACTTCTCTGTCCGCGATATCGGATATAAGCGGTATCCCTGTTCCCGTTCGGATAAAATCAAGAAGTCCCGCAAGCTGCATGGGGTCTGCCTTGATAACGTCCTCCGAGAAATCGAATGAATCGAGCTTTCTTTCCTTTTTGGAGATGCTTCCGAGAAGGTCGATAACGAACTTCTGTCCGTTTGTCATATCCTTTACGGGCGTTTCGGG
>CADAPI010000338.1:0-1606 GCA_902789705.1 uncultured Ruminococcus sp. | reverse complement strand
CTCGGGATATCATCCATATCGGAGATGCTCCATTTTCTCGGTACTACACCGTCTGCACTTTTTATCCTCGGGTCAATACCCTTGAAGATATTTTCGAGCTGCTGTCTGACTTCGGGGTTATAGATAACTATTCCCTCGTCTTCGGTAAGCCACTCGTCCGTGTAGACTTCCCGGACCTCAAATGAACTTTTTTCTTTTCTTTCGGGTCTTACGGCTGTATCCGCCTTGACTTCTTCAGTCTTTTCTGTATGGCGTATCGTCGGTCTCCTGCCTTCCGATATGTCAAGCTTTCTCGTTGTCACCTTGATATCGGTTACGGCTTCATCTGCACTATCGTCAGATACTTTGTCGTCAGATACTTTGTCGTCAGATACTTTGTCGTCAGATACTTTGTTTTCGGCTGTTGTTTCGCTGCCGTTTTTGACCTCCGATACATCGGTAATGGGTTCACTGTCGGTCTGTACTTTTGCTTCTGCGGGCTTTATGTCCGTGTTTTCCTTCACGGCTTCGGTATCCGTTTTCACCGCATTGCCCTTTGCCATGAAATCGAGTACCTCCGAAAGCTGTGCTTTCAGCTCGTCATTTTCCATGACTGCCTGCCCCTGAATGAACTGTGTGAGCGAATCGCCCTGCACCATGTCCTTCATCTGCATAAGAAGCGTCTGTGCGTCCGTTTCACCGCCTTCACCGCTTTGCATGAGTGCTTCCGCACCTGCCATGCCCGGCGCTATAGCCATGCCTCGGTTAGCCGCTGCGATCATTACGAGTATATCCTCGAACGAAACGCCCGACTGCATCATCTGACCGACATTTACCCCCTGTTCTCCGAGCTGCCCCATATAGTCGGCTCTGAGTCCCTGGGATATCTGTCCTGTATCCATACATCCACCACCTTTCATTATAATATATTGATTTTTATATATAATCACTCGGCTGATATCTTATAGGACAAAAACTCCTCAATTGTGTTTTCATTCTCCTTTATCGCCATGTGATCATATTCGGATCTTTGTTCGTCGCGGAGCTTTTCAAGCCCCGAAACGTCCTGCGACACAGCCACGACCTTACTGATAGGTGATCTGTGTCTGCTCTCTCTTGATGCCGTCCATCTGCATACTGTAAAACATAAGCTTTGAAGCAGTTGTACCCTGCATGACCTCCTCCTGGGAGCGGTGTCTTATGTCGTCCATTATGTCAGACAGTTCATCTATCCTGTTTTCCATTTCTATCTTCTCGCGGCGGAGTGCCATGAGATTATTTTTCTCTGATTCTAATATCTGCTTTTTATAATCATACATCTTTTGAAGAGAAAATGCAAACTTTTTCATGGATAAATGCACTCCTTTCAAAAATTTCGTTAGATATAACGAATGCAACCCATTCAAAATTGTCTAAAAAGACGAACTATTTAGTAAAAAATCTTTCGTAAAGAGACGTTTTCCGGCAGATATTTTCTCTTGTTATTATTGTAAAATTTCGGACATCATAGCCACTGTGTCCTGAAAATCGACCTTTTCGTCAACGGGTTGCTGTAAAAACTCGTTGATGCTCGGCATTCTCCTTATGGCATCGTCAAGGTCTGGATTGGTACCGCTCTTGTAAGCAC
>CADAPI010000337.1:1092-2153 GCA_902789705.1 uncultured Ruminococcus sp. | reverse complement strand
CTGAAAAAGCACGGTTTAAATGCTCAAAGTGCGCTCTATGAGGATGCCAGCTCTGCAAATCCTACAGCGGAAGGCTCTGCATATAAAATCATAGCTGACAGCCGTAAAAACCTTTCACGAAAGGATTTAAGCAACGACTCGGTAACAGATACGGCAAAAAAAGTATTTGCGCTGATGGATGAAGACGAAACCTTTGGTAAGGTTTTCCCTGACTGTGACAAACTGGCACAACTTACTTACAAGGCTAGGACAACTCATGTGCCGGATTATCAGGTATGTAACAAACTCGTTGATAAGTCTTCAGATTGTACGTTGCTTCATTCGCTGGGTGTGCCTGACATTATCACTACCGCTGAAAATTCAAGGAACTCTATCAATATCAAACCGTGTGACGGTGACGAGCTGTGCTTTGAAACATGGGTCGGTGAGAACTACTGGGACAATCACGATAACTGCAAAGAATATTACGATTATGTGACTCTCAATGTTCTGCACCCTGAAGCCATAACGCAGGTTATATTGTCAAATGTAGCATGGGATGACTACATGGCTTTGATGATAGCTTTTGATGGCAAAAATCACCTGCTGTATAACACGACTGGAACTCTGCCGATTAAGTTAAATACCGCTGTTCTCGGCACAACCAATGAAGAAGCAAAGGAACGAGTAAAGAACGGCGAAACAGTGTATATCGACCGTTTACACGGCGATGCGATTGTTGGCGGCCCTCGATGCGAAAACAAGGGTGAAGACTGTTACTATAACCGTTGTAATGGCGGAAAGGATGTTATTGTTGAAAGCACCGTTGACGGTATTTCACTGACTCAACTGTTTAAATCAGTAACGCCGGATCAGCAAATTGAATTACGTTCAATCACATCAACTGCCGATGATGGTAAATACCATGCGAAGCTGAAGGTTTACTATGACCCTGCAAAACTGGTGTTTAATGATGATTATTCTCCTACATCATGTATGAACGCGGCCCTGTCGATTGATGAAGACAAGGCTGACGGATCATATAAATGTACTAAAATGGCCGGTGGTTTACAGCCTGACGC
>CADAPI010000337.1:0-1080 GCA_902789705.1 uncultured Ruminococcus sp. | reverse complement strand
GGTGAAGATTTATGTGTTAAATTGAACGGTTTGCGTGTATGTGAAAGCCAACTGGAACGCCCTTTAAAGGGTCTAAGTCCGTTATGTACTGAAGCTACAGTCAGTGCAAAAACCGTGTATTGGAAAGCGGCGGATGATGATTCAGATGTACAACTCAATCAGTGTGAGGAGCTAGAGAAAAACTGCGACTGGGTTTCTGAAAATTGCGTTAAGGATGCTGAAGGTGAGCTTTCCGGCAACTGCTATGTTTACGAAGAAGTTTACGACTGCGGAAAAGACACGGACAGTCAGCAGGCTTTAATGCAGACTAAATACTCATGCGATGGTGATATACGCTGTGTAGGTGATGACTGCGTATCAAGTGAGTATGACATTTCAACAAGTTTTGGTAAGGTTTCTGCTCTGCTCAATGCTGCGGAAATGATGGGTCAGGATTTACAATGTATCGGCGTTGACGCTAACGGTTCGCCGGTTGGTGATGTTGACGTAAACTGTTTTGTGTTCTCCGGCACACACCGTACCTGCCACAATTCCATGAAAGGAATGGGCGGTCTTGAAGTCAACTGTTGTGAAAGTCATGCCGGTATTTCATTATCCGAGTATGTCAGCCTTGTGATGATGTTGCCAAAGATTGATACAGCTATTATGAGCATGGAAAGTGGGTCTATGATTCGTGGTGCGTATAACACTCTCAGACAGCCCGTTGCAGATGGTTTAAATGCGGTCGGCAAGTATCTTTCTGACCTGACCAAACCTTTTACCTCTTGGGTTGAGAATGTAACCGGTATGGATGGCTTATTCTCTGATTCTTCAACATCTATCATGGATTCAATCACGGGCAAGATTAAAGAAAAAGCCACGGAATTGGTTAAGAAAATGCTCGTTTCTTCTTCAGAAAACAGCACCGCGGAAGCGGCTGGGGGTACTATAGGTGGTAAAGGTACAGATCAATTAGCAACAGATGCAGGTGAAAAGGCGGCTGAAATGGTCGAAGGTATCGGTACTGCACTGTCTGTTATCGGCTATATCTATGCGGCGTATCAGATCACATGTATGCTATCCCAAATGATTTTTGCGTGT
>CADAPI010000336.1 GCA_902789705.1 uncultured Ruminococcus sp. | reverse complement strand
CTTGGCTGCACAAGAGGCGCAGTCTGGAAAGCGGTACGTTCTCTTGAAGATGAAGGTTACAGGATCGATGCAGTGACCAACAAGGGCTACTGCATGCTTTCCGAAAATGATATAATAAGCGAAGAAGGAATAAAAAAATATCTTTCTTCCGGTGACAAAAACAAAATCGTGGTGTTAAAGCAGACTGATTCGACCAATCTCCGGTTAAAGGAGATCGCGGCAGAAGGTGCCCCGGAGGGCACACTTGTTGTTGCCGGCGAGCAGACAGCCGGACGCGGAAGACTCGGAAGAACTTTTGCGTCACCGCCGGACAGCGGTGTGTACATGAGTCTTCTCCTGCGGCCGGAAATGGGTGCGTCCGACGCGATAAGAATCACGACAGCTGCTGCAGTTGCTGTGGCTGAGGTCGCCGAGCAGCTAACAGGCAGGAAGACCGGAATAAAGTGGGTAAATGATATTTACTGTGAAGGAAGAAAAGTATGCGGCATACTTACCGAGGCTTCATTCAATGTCGAATTCGGCGGTTTTGACTATGCAGTACTCGGCATCGGAATAAACGTATATGAGCCGGAAGGCGGATTTCCTGATGAACTGAAGTCCGTGGCCGGTGCACTGCTTCCGGAAAGAGTACCCGATCTCAGAAACAGGATGATTGCGGGTATAGTAAACCGGTTTACAGAGCTTTATGAGAACATAGGCGACAGTACCTATCTTGACGCCTACGAAAAAAGACTTATGTGGAAGGGCAAAAAAATAAACATAATTTCACCGAAGGGAACTTCGGCAGCGGTTCTGAAAGGTATCGATCATGAGTGCGGACTTGTGGTGGAATATCCTGACGGAACGGAAGGCGTTATTTCAAGCGGTGAGATAAGTATACGTAAAAAATAAACAACTGTCTGCATATACTCCGTGTCTTTTGTGTTTCATTCAGAACACGAGGTCCGGTGCAAACAGGCAGCACAGCAGAAAGTGAGGTACAAAATGAACAGTTTATTAAAAAGAATAATTGCGTCGGTCAGCGCTGTGTCACTCATCGTTCCGGCGTTTGCAATGACGGACGTGCAGGAAGTAAATGCCGGTCAGATGCTTGGCGAAACATCATTTGACTACAAGATCTTACCGTGGCACACTGTGGAGGCGTCTCCGGCAAAACAGAATTTTGAGATAACACCTGAGGGTGAATTTCACGTAATGGTACTTATATCACAGGGTGCTGAGAGGGAAAAGTGGGATCTTCAGGTAAGACACAGGAACCTTAACTTCAAGGCTGGCCACACATACACAGTATCATTCAGGGCTAAGGGCAAGAGAGAAGGAATGGAACTCTGCGACTGGCAGGAAGTAACCGGTACTTTCACACCTACGAAGGACCTCGAAGCTTGTGAATGGTCTTTTCAGTATGCAAGGGGTACTCAGTACGAAGGTAACGCAGAAAGCGGCGATGAGATCTGGTTCGATGACATGTCACTTGTTGACGAAAGTGCGGATGACTTCTGGCCTGTAGAGCGTTACGGAGCTGTAAGCCGTTCGTACAGTGACTTAAAAAACAATTATATTTCCGTTAATCAGGTCGGTTATTTCCCTGACCGAAGAAAAATCGCGGTTCTCAGTGATAACAAGGGTGATTTCATGCACGGCGCAGAAACTATCAGCCTTTCTGAAGCAGCAGCCTTTGAAGTAATAGATGCAAAGAACGGAAAAACGGTGTACACAGGTAAATCAACTGTTCCGGAAAAAGATGCTGATTCAGGCGATACAGTATGCAAACTTGATTTCTCGGAATTTATAGAACCGGGTACTTACTACATCAAGGCCGGCGATTACAGATCGGCTGAATTTAAGATCGGCAATGACATCTACTCTGAAAAAGATCATAACCTTCTTACAAATGCTGTGAACTACTTCTATCAGAATCGTTCAGGCGCCGATATAGAAGAAAAATATATTTCCTCAGCTGACAAGTCGTATCTTGCCCATCCAGGCAGTCATAAGACAGATACAGCTTCGGTTCAGAAGATCTGGAAGAATGAATAC
>CADAPI010000335.1:1383-2558 GCA_902789705.1 uncultured Ruminococcus sp. | reverse complement strand
GAAAGCCTTGAAGGATGTCTGTCAGCTTCATGGAACTGCATGTACGCTGTCGCTGAAAAGTACTTTAACGAAAACGGCTCACTTGATATGCCGAAGGGTTATCGTACCGAAGAAGGATATTCACTCTGGGCATGGCTCCAGACACAGCGGAGAGTACGCGCAGGCAGGGCAAACGGTATTCTTACCGATGAGCAGATAACGAAACTCGACCGTCTCGGCATGAGGTGGGAGAGTGCGAAGGACGCTTCATGGAACAGGTACTATACCGCTGCGAAAGAGTATTACGCTGATCATAACGACCTGCGACCGTCAGCCTCATATGTTGACGACAACGGTGTACGTTTAGGAGCATGGCTTGCACAGCTTCGCACTGCACGCAAGGCAGGAATAAACAGCAGTTATCTCACACCGGAACACATTGCCGAACTTGACAGTCTCGGTATGGTCTGGGACGTATATGATTTCGTGTTCGAACGCAACTATCATGCTGCAGTCGAGTATTACCGCAAAAACGGTGATCTTGAATGCAGGTCAGATTATGTTGATGAAAACGGAATACGACTTGGTGCCTGGCTTACCAATCTACGCACGCAGTATCAGAAACGCGGCAGGGAATTCCTGACCGGTGAACAGTTTGATATGCTCGGTGCGATAGGAATGCGCTGGGGAAGTAAATACGATGTTCAGTGGGACAGCAATTTTAACTGTCTCGTATCATATATCAACCGAACAGGTAACAGAGACATTCCGGGTAACTGGAAAGAGGGCGATGTAGCGCTTGGCCGCTGGTTCCGCCTTCAGAAGGAACTCTACACCCGCGGAGAACTGCGCAGGGACAGAACAGACCGTCTGCTTTCACTCGGACTTGAACTTAAGTACGAAGACCCGTGGGAGATGAAGTTTCAGCTTGCACGTACATACAGCGAACAGCACGGCGGAAGCCTTAAAATGCCTGCTGACCTGATAATCAACGGTATATGGCTGAACAAATGGATAAACGAGCAGCGGCTTACAGGTGAGGGTAAGAGGAAGAAGAAACTTACCGACGACCAGAGACGCAGGCTTGAATCTATCGGCATGGTATTCAGAACGTAAGGTGAATGATCTTTGTATGGCTTGCTTTTTGACTTGACTTTGTGCGGGCTGTATACTGATCAGACACATGACAACTCTTA
>CADAPI010000335.1:0-1366 GCA_902789705.1 uncultured Ruminococcus sp. | reverse complement strand
AAAGTACCGTCGATGATTTGCCACATTTACTAAACGTTCTGTGTGGTGAGATGAGGATGGGAAGGCACCTGATCTTTCAGGATAAATTATGATTTATTCCTGAAGAACAATGAAGGGGTATGAAAAATGACATATAAATTAGAAAACTTCATTGAAAAAATAAAAACGCCGGTTATCTGTGTATTTGACGGCAAAGAACATGAATATACAGACGGCAGTTCGCTCGTAAAAGAAAGTTTCGATACTTTCTGGATGGTAAGTGACATTAAAGCCAGAGACAACAAAGTAGTTCTGGTAATGAAACCTCATCCGGCTATGCCTGAACTTAAAGGCGAAAACAGTTTCTTTTAATAATAATAAATTGGAGATGGATTTAATGAGCAATCAGAACAAGGCTATACCTTTTAGTCCGCCTGATATTACTGAAGCAGAACTTAATGAGGTATGCGATGCACTTCGTTCCGGCTGGATAACCACTGGTCCGCGTACAAAGCAGCTCGAAAGGGAAATCGCTGAGTATGTAGGTGTAAACCGAGCAGTTTGTCTTAACTCACAGACTGCCTGTGCTGAAATGGCGCTTCGTATTCTTGGAATCGGCGAAGGCGATGAGGTTATAGTACCTGCATACACTTATACAGCATCAGCTTCAGTTGTTTGTCATGTCGGTGCGAAGTTAGTTCTGGTTGATGTTCAGAAGGACAGCCTGGAAATGGACTACAATGCACTTGAAAATGCAATAACAGATAAAACAAAGGCTGTAATTCCGGTCGATCTCGCAGGTATTCCGTGTGATTATGACAGAATATTTGCAATTGTTGATTCGAAGAAATCAATGTTCAGACCTGCAAACAAAATTCAGAAAGCAATTGGCAGAATAGCTGTCTGTGCTGATACAGCTCATTCTTTTGGTGCAAGTCAAAATGGTAAAATGGCAGGTTCAATAGCCGATTTTTCATCATTCTCTTTTCATGCAGTAAAGAATTTCACTACTGCAGAGGGCGGTGCTCTGACATGGAAAACTATCGAAGGAATTGATGATGAGGAGATTTATCATCAGGTCCAGCTTCTCAGTCTTCATGGTCAGAGCAAGGATGCTCTTGCAAAGACACAGCTTGGCGCATGGGAGTATGATATTGTCGGCACATGGTATAAATGCAACATGACAGATGTTGCAGCTGCACTTGGTCTGGCTCAGATGAAACGTTATCCTGAACTTCTTGTAAGACGTAAGGAGATTATTGAATGTTATGATGAAGCGTTCAGACCACTCGGAGTTGAAACACTGGATCATTACAGTAATGATCATCAGTCTTCCGGACACCTGTACATTACAAGAGTTCCGGGAATAACTCCTGAACAGCGTTCA
>CADAPI010000334.1 GCA_902789705.1 uncultured Ruminococcus sp. | reverse complement strand
GTAACCGCCTAAAAAGAAACCACCCTATCCAACGAAGTCCAAATAGACTAAACTAGAAGTAACTAAGAAAGTCTAACTGGAGTTGATTGGAATGAATGAGATAGCAAGGGTAAAAAAGGAAATAAGACTGGCGCAATGGGCAGAAATGGTCAGACAGCGGAATGAAAGTGGTCTTACTGTAACAGACTGGTGCAAGGAGAACGGGATCAATCTTAAGACATATTACTACCGTCTGAAACGAATACGTCAGGCGGTATGTAATGAAATCGAACAGCATGACATAGTGCCTGTTGAACCGACCGCAAGTGCAGAAACTACAGCAGAAAAAATAGAACTATCCGTAGGAGATGTAAAAATATCGCTGCCTGATGATTTTAATGAATCTACGCTCAGACGTCTGCTCGGAGTACTGAGATGATCGGAGATGTAAGCCGTGCAGAGCGTATCTACATTGTATGCGGATATACAGATATGCGTAAAGCAATAGACGGACTTGCAGCAATTGTTCAGCAGAATTTCAAACTTGATGTATTTTCCGGCAGTCTGTTTCTGTTCTGCGGTAAGCGATGCGACAGGATAAAAGCTTTGCTGTGGGAAGAAGACGGACAGAAAACAGCAATAAGACCGGCGAAAACAGGAGCGGTATGCTGAGATTTCCACAGTTAAAGTATACACAAATGTCAATAATATTTCTACGTCCCGAAAAGTTTGGTATCACTGGACTTTTCGGGCTTTTTGTGGTATAATCTGAGAGTGATATTGATTCCGGAGATGAGTTCAGTGATAAAAAGAGGTAATATGACAGATGCAGAATACATCGCTATGCTTGAAAACGAAATCAAAAAACGTGACAAGAAAATTGATAAATTAGAAGTAGAAAACGAATGCCTCCGAAAGGATAATCATATCTACCTTGAAGCACTGATACTTTCTAAACATAGATTATTCGGGAAATCAAGTGAACATACAGAAGACGAAGGACAGCAGTCCTTCTTTAACGAAGCAGAAGCTGAATATGCAGAAAAAAACGAAGAACCTGTTGCAAAAGCAGTCAAAGGTTATACAAGAAAAAGTCCGAAAACAAAGCGTGATGAACTCATAAAGAGTATTGAGACAGAGATCATTACTTGCACTATTCCTGATGAAGAACAGATATGCCCACGCTGTGGAAGTCAGATGAAAGTAACAGGCAAGAAATATGTCCGTGAGGAAGTCGAACTGATACCTGCAAGGCTGATCGTAAAGAAGTATTACAGCAATACATACAGCTGCAAGAAATGCGAGAAAAAGAATATGCCCGTATTTCTTCATGGACTTGTGCCTGCACCCGTACTTCCGCATTCGCTTGCATCAGCGTCCACAGTATCATGGGTGATATATCAGAAGTATGTGAATGCAGTGCCGCTGTATCGTCAGGAAAAGGACTGGGAACGACTGGGATATTCACTCAGCAGAACAACAATGGCGAACTGGGTGATACGATGCAGTGAAGACTATTTCAGCAGATTTATTGCCAGATTAAAAACTGAAATGCTGAAGGAGGATGTTCTGCACTGCGATGAAACATACGTCAAAGTTCTCAGGGAAAAAGATGTTTCAGCCAACAGTAAGCAGTATATGTGGGTATACCGTACAGGCAAGCATTCCGAAAGACAGATAGTGATCTATGATTACAATAAATCAAGATCAGGAGATGTTGCTAAGAAGTTTCTTGGAGACTTCAGCGGATACCTTCATACAGACGGATATGCAGGCTACAACAAACTCACAAAGGTCACACACTGCAATTGCTGGGCGCATTATCCAAGAAGTATCATTATCAGGGGAAAATCAATAATCCTGCGCTATTATACAGTTTTAAAGTCAGTTGCTTGAATAACGAAATCTGTTGTATAATGAATACAAGGTCATTTCGACCTGTATTTTGATACAACAGGAGGCTTATCATGAGCGAAAAACAACCGGACTTTTGGTTACTGTTTGAGGCGGTAATCGCCGAACTTTGTAGTATGGGGTATATGGATTCCTCGCTTATCAATTATCGCAGGCTTTACGCACGGCTCGGTTCTTTTATGCCGAATATTATCCTTGCGATAATGACAGGCGCAGAACTGTTCTTTTGATGATCAGACGGCTTGACGATCATTTGAACGGTATCCCTTACAGATGTCACCACGCTATGAAAACGCCCTATGTTCCGCCTGCATTTAAAAGTGTACTTGATGATTATCAGGAATACTGCGGCAATATAGGCAACAAGCCCGGGACTATCAACGAAAAGAAACGCTTTTGCCTGGTATTCCTGTAATTTCTCTCGGATTTCGGCTGCAATGATATTTCTAATATCACCGCCGGGATCGTTGCAAAAAGCTGTCTGATCTACACTAACAAAGACGGATATGCGGCACTGCGTCAGTTTCTGCGGTATCTGTTTGAAAAAGGGCTGATCACAAAAGACTTGTCCGCTATCGTTCCTCACTACAAGCGCAGACTGATAATTCCGAGCGTATTCATTCCGGAAGAGATCAAAAAGATGGAGGACACGGTACCCCGTGATACTCTTACCGGCAAAAGAAATCTTGCAATTCTTCTTTTGGTAACACGAATGGGTCTGCGTTCCGGAGATATCGCCGAATTAAAGCTGTCCTCGATAGATTTCATATCAAATCACATTGACCTCATACAGCAAAAGACCGGCGAACCGTTGTCTGTATTTATGCCGGACGATGTTTCTTTTGCATTAAAATCACACATTGAAAGCGCAGGCTCTCGTTT
>CADAPI010000333.1 GCA_902789705.1 uncultured Ruminococcus sp. | reverse complement strand
AAAAAACAGCATTACAGAAGGACAGTTTTATATGATAAACCGTACAGCCAGAGAAACACTTGAACGTCTTGCTTCACAGTTCCCGATAGTCGGAATAACGGGACCGAGACAGAGCGGAAAGACTACACTGACAAGAATGACCTTTCCGGATAAAAAGTATGTCACCTTTGATGATAAGAATATGCGTGAACTTGCTGCGTCAAATCCTTCAGATTTTCTGGAAGCTTTTCCGGACGGAGTGATCATTGATGAGGCGCAGAAAGTACCGGAGATATTTGATGCTCTTAAACTTAATACTGACAGTTCGAAATTTACTCCCGGAAAATACATTCTTACCGGTTCAAGTCAGTTCAGACTGAAAGAAAATATGACGGATAGTCTTGCAGGCAGGGCAGCTTTTCTGAAACTGCTTCCGCTTTCCATAAAGGAACTGAAGGAGGCGGAAATGCTTCCGGAAAAACCTTATGATCTCATATTCGGAGGTCAGTATCCTCCGCTTTATGACAGGGAAAAGCATTATATCGCTGAAGACTGGTATGAAAGCTACATTGATACATACCTTGACCTTGATGTAAAGGATATGATCAATCCTTCAAATCTGTCTGTGTTCAGAAAATTTATACAGATGTGTGCCGTTTACAGCGGACAGCTGCTTTCCATGGACAGTATTGCTAAACAGATCGGAGTATCCCAGCCTACAGTGAAGAGCTGGATATCTATACTTGAATCGTCGTACATTATTCATCTTCTTGAACCGGATTCAAACAATCTCGGCAGATCTGTAGTCAAGACCCCTAAACTCTACTTTGTTGATTCCGGACTGCTTTGTCATCTTCTACGTATAGATTCGAAGGAAGAACTCCTTCTGAGTCAGTATAAGGGTGCTGTGGTTGAAACGACTGCGGTAGCGGAAATGATGAAATACAGAATGAATCAGGGGAAGAGAGCAAATCTTACATTTTTCAGAGATTCCGGTGGCTTTGAAGTCGATACCATTGCCGACTGGAAACATACGTTTGCGGTTGAAATAAAAAGTTCTGTTTCATCGGAAAGCAGGCTTTCCGCTAATACAAGAAAGTATGCAGAGATGCGTAAAGATACTGAAGTGCGAAATGCAGTATTCTATCTGTGACATCAGCATGAATGTTAATGAAACTGCATATATCAGCTGGAAAGAGTGGGGAGACTATTTTTCGGGATAATCTTCCGGTGTCTGAAACTATTTTTAACAGAGCCAGTAAAGAAATTTACTGACTCTGTTTTTTGTGCGCGTCCGAGCGCACAAATGGTGCCGGCTGCGGAGCAGCCGGATATCGATAGTACAGCCGCAAGCGGCTGTACATTTTTTTCTTGTCGGAATTATATAATTATGTTATACTAATAATGTGTATCCGTATTCAGAAAGGAGCGAAAGTTGTGAAACTGAATATTCGTACTTCCTATGATAGTTTTCGTGATCTGAGGGAAAATGATTCGTATTATATAGATAAAACAGATTTTATCAGAGAATATCTGATAGATAAATTTGATAAGGCTATCCTTTTTGCAAGACCACGCAGGTTTGGAAAAACTCTGACTATGACAATGCTGAGGGATTTTCTTGATATAAGACAGGACAGCCGTAGTATTTTTGACGGACTGAAAATAATGGAGTATCCGGATGTTACGGATAAATTTATGAATAAGTATCCGGTCGTATTTATTTCACTGAAAGAAGTTTTCGGAAAAAATTATGATTTAGTTCTCACGAATCTGAAAATAGCTGTTTCTAATGCCTGTAAAACTCTTGGATTTCTTGCCGACAGTGATAAGACAGATGCTGATGACAGGAATCTGTTTCTTAAACTCAAAAAGAATGAGGCAGATGAAGCAGAAACTGCAGCTTCACTTGATCTGCTTGCAAGAATGCTTCATGATCACTACGGAATACCAGCCTTTGTGATCATTGATGAATATGACGTTCCGATGGCAAAAGCACTCGGCAAAAATTATTATGATCAGGTAAGGGAACTGGTTGAGCATATGCTGAGTTACGTGTGCAAGACCAATGAAAATGTTAAAGCCATTGTTCTTTCCGGATGTCTTTTTACTGTAAAAAACAGTACCTATACGGGTGTGAACAATATCATCGCACATACGGTTCTCACACCGAATTTCGCATCTGCCATAGGTTTTACTGACGATAATATAAAGAAACTGCTTGAAGAGGCAGGTCTTTCAGACCGTTATGATACTGTAGCGGAATGGTATGACGGATACATTTTCGGACGTGAAAAGATGTACTGTCCGTGGGATGTTCTCCTGTATGTGCGTTCGGTACTTGACGGTTCATACAGTGAAGCGATGGGACCTGAAAGCTACTGGCTGTGTACATCATCAACTTCACAGGATCTCATTCACGGTTTCTTCGGAAAAACACCAGGAGTTAATGAAAAATTTGAAAAACTGCTGGCTGGTGAAACAATCGAATGTCAGATAAATGAATATGTTCCGTATCATCTTATTCATGAAAACGGAGATAATCTCTGGTCTGCACTTCTTGAAACAGGATATCTTTCCAAGGCTGTTACAGAAAAAATGAGACTGACTCCGCTGCGTATTCCTAACAGAGAAATACAGTATGTGTTCAAAGATGAAGTGTGGAATTATTTCAA
>CADAPI010000332.1 GCA_902789705.1 uncultured Ruminococcus sp. | reverse complement strand
TGCAAATCTTACGCGTCTTACCGCATTGAGATAGATCAGGAAGAAGATAACGCTGTAAACAATGACTGTTGTCACCAGCGAAGGAACTGACAGGGTGAACTTGTAACTGACTTCGACTGCAATAAGCCTCATAAAGCCTAGTTCAGCAAGCTTTGAGAGCCCGATCCCTGCAATAAGTCCGCCGGTCATGGCTATCAGCCACGATATCAGCGTCTCGAAAAAGATTATCCTTCCGAGGTTTCTCCTGTTCATGCCCAAAACGCTGTAAAGACCGAATTCCTTTAGTCTTCCCTTCACAAGCGTTGACTGTGTGTAGAACAAAAAGATGGTTCCGAATACCGCCATTATGATCGTGCCCAGTTTGAGCATGTCACTTGCCGTGGATGCACCCTCAAAGTTACTGAGCATACCGGAAAAACCGAGCATGTGCATGATGTAGAACAATGCAACCATCAGGATGCAGGTAATGAAGTATGGGATATAGAGCCTGCCATTCTTGCGAATGCCGTCGGCCGCTATCTTGGGATATAAACCGGCTTTCATTTCAGATCACCTCCGCTGGCAAGGAGGTTTAAGGTATCACTGATCTTCTGATACATCTGCTGATCGGTGCATTCGCCTTTATATATCTGATGGAAGATGACTCCGTCCTTGATGAACATTACGCGTGAAGCGTGGCTTGCAGCCTTTGTGGAGTGCGTAACCATAAGGACTGTCTGACCCATATTGTTGACCTGCTTAAATAGCGCCAGAAGCTCATCCGAAGACTTGGAATCAAGAGCTCCCGTGGGTTCATCGGCAAGTATGATCTTTGGGCTTGTAATAAGTGCTCTTGCGACAGCCGCTCTCTGCTTCTGTCCGCCGGATACTTCATAAGGATATTTCTTTAAAAGATCTGTGATCCCGAGTGCCGGCGCGATCTGCGAAAGCCTGGCGCTCATGTCCTGATGTCTTTTTCCTGCAAGAACAAGAGGAAGATAGATATTATCCTCAAGGGTGAAAGTATCAAGAAGATTGAAATCCTGGAAAACATAACCTAAGTTATCGCGGCGGAACATGGCGATCGCGGAATCCTTGATCGTGGAAAGGTTCATCCCGTCAAGTATCACCGTTCCTTCTGTTGCCTTATCAAGTGCTGCAAGGATATTGAGGAGCGTTGTCTTTCCGCTTCCCGACTCGCCCATTATCGCGACATATTCGCCCTTTTCCACCGTAAAGTTGACATTCTTCAGCGCTTCAACGGCAGTTCCTCCGCGGCGCGCCCTGTATATTTTCTTAACACCTGTGACTTCAAGTAAACTCATATAGAAAACTTCCTTTCATTTAGATCAGCCACAGTATAGAAAACAAGAAAACTCCGCTCCATTGAATCTTCTTACCAATTCCTTACACGTTTGTCACAATTGATTTTATCAGAAAGCAAAAATAAACTCTCCCTCAGGAGAGTTTATTTTACTGATATTCTAAGGTTTCAGATCGTTGCGTAGATGTCGTTATTTCCTGCCTGCGTCGGAGCTTTCATCTGACGGAGGAGGAAACATTTACGAACGGCACTGCGCTGTTGATGGACTTTGAAGCAACAGCTTTGTTGTACATGTCCTTGTCCGCCTTGTTCTTCTTGTAATTAGGAACATTGGTAGTCCACCATTTCTTGATGCCGGACGTAACCTTTGATTTAAAAGAACTGTCCTTAATGCTTAATACCTTCAGCATCTCGGCTTTTGTCATCTTCTTGCCCGTTATTCTGGAAACATTGTAAACATAGTAGTTGTTTCCGTCCTTACCGGCATCGAGGTTGACCGTAACAAAGATCGAAACGTAATTCTTTCCAACATAATAAGAATACTTGACTACGCTGTCATTCTTCTTGGCGATCGGTCCGAACTTATTGGCTATCTCTTTATTGACCGCACTCGTGCTGACGCCCTTGATGGTAACCTTCGGATATTTCGTAGTGAATTTCTGCTTACCGACCTTGAATGACCTGCTGTATGCATTGGTAACAGTCGTCTTTCCTATCGGCTTAGGTGTCGGTGTCGCCTTTTTCTCCGTTGTTGTCTCAGAAGTCGTTTCCGATGTCTCTGTGGTCTCTGCCGTTGTTTCTTCCGCTGTCGTTTCTTCAGTGGTTTCCCCGGAAGATTCGGTTGTTTCAGACTCAGGAACAGTGGTTTCAGATTCACTGCTCATTGCCGTAGTCTCCTGCGGCGCCGAAGTAACCGAAGATGCAGGCACAGCCTTGCCGGTATTACATGCAGCAAGCGAAAGCATGGTGCATGATGCCATTAATATTGCGAGTATCTTTTTATTCATTTATATCGCCTCCCTCACGACGATATTATATCCGCACTGTTTTGAGGATTTTA
>CADAPI010000331.1 GCA_902789705.1 uncultured Ruminococcus sp. | reverse complement strand
AACAATGAACTTCAAACATTCCAACGGAGAAAAATCTATGCCTAAAATTTCGAAATCTGCAGTATTCAATGCTGCAAAGATATCAGCCGGATGTGCTGCTGCAATCGTTATTTCAACGCTGCTGGGAGTGAAATACAGTGCGACTGCGGGACTTATTACGGTTCTCAGTATTCAGAATACTAAAAAGGAAACTGCTGAGATTGCGCTGAAACGGCTTATTTCATTTATCACAGCCATAATCACATCGTTTATCAGTTTCCGTTTTCTCGGATATACTACAACGGCATTTGCAGTCTATCTTTTTGTATTCATACTCATATGCGGACTGTTCCGCGCACAGAGTGCTATCGTTCCGGTATCGGTACTTATCGCACATATCCTTTCGGAAAAACATTTTGACCTGCAGATAGTAATAAACGAGTTCCTGCTGCTTTTCATCGGTGCCGGAGTTGGATTTCTGCTGAATCTGTATCTTCACAAGGATACAAAGAAAATGGCCGAATATCGTGCAGCCGTGGATGATGAGATCAAAGCGATAATCGGAAGAATGTCGGACCGTGTGCTTGAAAGCGACAAGTCAGATTACACTGGCGACTGCTTCAAACGTCTTGACGGATATCTTGATGCCGCAGGAAATATTGCTGCGCTGAACAAGCAGAACACCCTTATCGGATCGGACGACTACGACCTTCTCTATCTCGATATGAGAAAAAAACAGTGCACCATACTCCGCGAGATGTACAAATCCGTTAAGGCGATGGACATGGCACCGGAGCAGGCACACATTATTTCAAAGCTTTTAAAAAAGATCAAAGAGGAATACCACGAAAGCAATAACGTAAGTAAACTTCTTGATGAGACCAATAAGGTAATCAGTGAGATGAAAGGCCAGAAGATGCCTGAGACCCGCGAGGAATTTGAAAACCGCGCTTCACTCTACAATCTTATGATACGCACACGCGAATTCCTTACCATCAAAAAAATGTTTATGGAAAATAACAAATAACAAAAAGGGGCTGTTAAAAAAGTCCTGAAAAGTCCTGAACACAACAAAATCAGCATATCTTACTCACGTAAATACGTGGGTTCAGATATGCTGATTTGCTTTTAAGGAGAGTTTCTTAACATCTCCTTTTCATTTATAGCAGCCCGTACCAAATCAAATACTTATTAAGTCAGCAATCCGGCTTCGCCGGATTGCTAGGTGGGAGATTACGTGGCTTCACCCCGTGCCCCACGCTGATTTATGAATAAATCAGCGTTTTTCTTCATCCTACATATTTACTTAGAAGTTTGGTTATAGGGGCGCGTCGCTTAGCGTAAAAGTCCTTAAGAATGCCAACATTCTGAGAATAGAAGTATTTCGGATCATCCATACCGTTGATATTTCCCCAGAACCTTGATATCGTCTCTGAAGAGAAATCGCAGTATTCTTTTTCAAGTCTATCAATCTCTGAAGCTACACGTTCATCGGCAAAATCGTTATCTATAACATCCATGAACGTCTTTGAAAACTCTTCCTTAAAGGTTTCGTTATTAAGAGCTGCTTTAAAAAGCACACCAACAAAACCGTTGCTGTTCAGAAGAGATGCAAAAGTATCCCTGAACGGTGTTGTTGAATCGTAAACTGCAGAACTGAACTCGGTATCGAACATGATAAAGCGCCATTTGCCGTCAGCATACGGATTGTTTTCATCAGTCTTCTCTGCCTTCCACATAGCCGAGTTACTGCTTCCCCAGTTAGCGTTGTCGATGTAAATCTCAGCACTTACGTACTCCATGTAACTCTGCATATCAACAAGTTCACAGAGTTTTTCATATTCACTCTGGTTGGAAAAATCGGTTTCCTTTATCCAGTTCTTAAGTTCTGACCACTCCGCAAAAGTATCTTCAGAACCTGAGTCAAGCAAATCTTTCTTGATTATGCATATCTCCTTTTTCGGCACACCGAAATGAGCACTCACAAAAGTCCTGTCGAGCTTTTCGGTTATTTCATAGTGACCCCAGTATTCACCATCGAGGTACACTATGCACGGTTCCATTCCCTGAGTAAGAAAATCACGGTGACTTACAAGCGACTGAGCAAGTTTGTCACGGAAGCGTGTATACATTGCATCGTTGCCACCGTTACGGAGCATGAATGTATCAAACTCCGTTATCGCACTGCCGTCCGACTGGCTTTTAACATTTCCTGAAAACAGATCATATGCAAGTTTTGACGAACCGTAATCTTTTCTGAAATAAACATTAAAACTTTTCTGAGGATAGGATCTGGTAGCACCGCCGTGAATTCTTATACCGACGTCATCGGTGATCACGGGTTTTCCGTCTTCAAATATCTGTATCGCAGCAGGCTTTTCCCACTCTCTGCCCTTCTGACTATAGTTAGCAGGAATGTTCCATTCCTCCGTCATATAATCGTACTCATCACTGTTTCTCCAGTCGTCATAGGTCTTGCCCATAACGTAAATACCTTTCTCATGATCATAAAGGTCATTTTCCGAAGTTACAAGTGAAATTATTTTAAGTCCCTTATATTTTTCAGAACTCAGAGCATCACCGACAAAATAAGTGTTAGTCACCACTTTACTCTGTGTTCCGTTTTTATCTACCACCACCGCTCTTACTACTGTGGCTTTTTCT
>CADAPI010000330.1 GCA_902789705.1 uncultured Ruminococcus sp. | reverse complement strand
TGCTGTCGGACGTACATTGAGAACACTTATCCTCTCAAACTCCTCAGCTATAAGTCTCTGCTTTTCAAGAAGCTTTTCATATCTTTCGTCGCTTATAAGGCCTATCTTATGTCCGATCGGAGTAAGACGCTGGTCACAGTTGTCCTGTCTTAACAGAAGCCTGTACTCGCTTCTCGAAGTCATCATTCTGTACGGATCGGAACATCCCTTGGTTACAAGGTCATCGATGAGCGTACCCGTGTATGAACTTGCACGGTCAAGTATCATCGGTTCCTTTCCCTGGATCTTAAGTGCAGCGTTGATACCGGCAACAAGTCCCTGGGCAGCAGCCTCCTCGTATCCGCTGGTGCCGTTGAACTGTCCTGCACCGTAAAGTCCGCTTAAATTTCTGAATTCAAGTGTAGGAAGCAGCTGTGTAGGATCGCAGCAGTCATATTCTATCGCATAGGCAGGACGCATGATCTCAACATTTTCAAGTCCCTTTATCGTCCTTAAAAATGCAAGCTGAACATCCTCAGGAAGCGATGATGACATGCCCTGCAGATAATATTCATCCGTATCAAGACCCATCGGCTCAATAAAGAGCTGATGTCTTTCCTTGTCGGCAAAGCGTACCACCTTGTCCTCAATGATAAGTCCGCCGTAAAGCGGTGAACGGTGAAGGTTTTCCTTTATTACCCTGTGTGTTTCAGCATTTGTATAGGAAACATAGCAGCTTACCTGATTCTTCAGTGTGCTCTTGTCAGTTTCAAATGAAAACGGAACGATATCCTCATCGCCGTCCTGTCTTTCAAGCACGTCAAAATTGATGCTTCTCTTGTGTACACGGCACGGAGTACCTGTCTTGAATCTTCTGAGTTCGATACCGTTTTCCTTAAGTGAATCAGTAAGTTTCATCGGAGCGATAGTAGCATCCGGTCCGCCGTTGTATGATGATTCACCTACATGTATCTTGCCTCTGAGATAGGTACCTGTTGAAATGATAACAGCCTTCGCCGAATATTCCGCACCGAGAAGTGTTCTTATACCCGTTATCTTTCCGTCTTCGGTAAGAATTGCTGCAACTTCAGCCTGCTTTATGTCAAGATTCTTTTCAGACTCACAGACATGCTTCATGTAGCGGTGATACAGTTTTCTGTCAGCCTGAACTCTGAGGCTGTGAACAGCCGGGCCGCGTCCGCGGTTGAGCATTCTGCTCTGGATAAAACACTTGTCGGCACTTTTGCCCATCTGTCCGCCCAGTGCATCTATTTCACGTACAAGGTGCCCCTTGGCTGTGCCGCCTATGGAAGGATTACACGGCATATTGCTGATCTGGTCGAGAGAAATGGTAAAAAGAGCTGTACTGCATCCCAGTCTTGCAGCTGCAAGTGCTGCTTCAACTCCGGCATGTCCCGCACCGACAACAATAACATCATAACTTCCCATTTTATATTCCATGAAAACTTTCCTTTCCTACTTTCCGACGCAGAAGCGTGAGAATACTTCATCTACCACACTGTCCGTAACTTTTTCACCTGTAAGCTTCAGAAGAGCTGCAAGAGCTTCGTCTATAACAACAGTTACCGCATCAAGGCTCTCGCCTGCCTTCAGTGCTGCAAGAGCTTCATTCACTGAATCAAGTGACATTTCAAGGCATAGCTTCTGACGTTCATTTGCGATGATACCGTCGTTCGAATCGATCTCCTCGTTTATGAACATCTTCTCAAGTACCTCTTCAAGTCCCTCGATACCGCCGGAAGTCTTGGCGGATATTTCTATAACATATTTAAAATGCTCACGCAGGTATTCTATATCAGCGACCCTCTCCTTGTCGGATTTGTTTAGAAGAGCTATCGCATTTCTTTCCTTAAGTGAATCGATGATCTTTCTGTCATCATCTGAAAGATGCTCAGACGAGTCAAAAACAGCAAGTATGAGGTCTGCTTCCTTTATCTTTCCGTAGGCTATCTCAACGCCGCGCTGTTCTATCTGGTCATCAGTGTTTCTTATGCCGGCAGTATCGGAAAGACGGATGGTAAGCTCGCCTATCTTTACATACTCCTCTACAACATCTCTTGTCGTTCCGGCAATATTCGTAACAATACTTCGCTCATATCCGCTCAGACAGTTCATGAGCGTTGACTTGCCCACGTTCGGTCTGCCGACGATAACTGTATTTATACCCTCACGAATTATCTTTCCGTAGTCATAGGTAGCGGAAAGTTTCATAAGATCCGCCTTTATATCCGTAAGATCAGCTTCAAGCTTATCCGGCTCGACAAACGGAATGTCTAAACGGAATGTCTTCCTCCTCCGGATAATCGGCCCAGGCCGCAAGATCACCAAGGATCTTCACAAGCTTTTCCCTTACCGAAGTAATTCTTCTGAACATAGCTCCGTCCTTTAATGCAACGGCAAACTTAAGTTCATTCTTTCCTGTAGATGAGATAACATCCATTACCGCTTCAGCCTGCGTAAGTGACATCTTTCCGTTTAAAAACGCCCTTTTCGTAAACTCACCCGGTTCAGCAAGTTCTGCACCCGAAGCAAGCACGAGTCTGAGTATCTGTCTGGTTATAAAAAGACCTCCGTGACATGAGATCTCGGCAACGTCCTCACCTGTATAGCTTTTCGGTGCACGGAAAAC
>CADAPI010000329.1 GCA_902789705.1 uncultured Ruminococcus sp. | reverse complement strand
CTTTCCACCGAGGTTCTGCTTTAAAAGTCGGACTCCCTTCTTCACGTAAAGAGCGCCGACGCCCTTCGGGCCGTAGATCTTGTGGGCACTCATGGAAATAAGATCTGCCTTAAGATCGTTTGGTTTAACAGGTATCTTCATAAATGCCTGAACTGCGTCGCAGTGAGTTATAATATCAGGAAACCGGCGTTTTATTTCCGTGAATACTTTTTTCACCGGAAGGATCGCACCCGTTTCATTGTTTACGAGCATCATGCTTATAAGGCAGGTGTTTTCATCTGCTGCTCTGATAAAGTCCGCAGGATCAAATGCTCCGTCACGCTGGCTTATCCTTACGACTTCGAAGCCTTCCTCTTCCAGACGATTAAAGGCTTCCTTTACAGATGAATGTTCAACTGTAGTTGTAATGACTTTCTTCTTCCTCCTGCCGTATGTTCCGGCAGCTCCGCGAACTGCAAGATTGCTGCTTTCGGTAGCTCCTGATGTGAAATACACGGTCTCTGCAGGAACACCGAGAGCATCAGCGATATTCTTTCGTGCCGCAGTCATCGTCTGCTCAGCCTTCAGCCCCAGCGCATGAAGCGACGACGGATTTCCGAAGTTGTCCTCAAGGCACTTATAAACCGTTTCAGCAACGCTCTTTGCCGGTTTTGTGGTTGCAGCGTTATCAAAATATATCATGGATCAAAATTCACCCTTTTAATGTATTCATATCGAGGAAACACTGATCTGGTCGGCAATCCGGCTTCGCCGGATTGCCGGGTGGAGAGACAGCGGGGCTCCGCCCCGCTCCCCACGCTGATTTATTCATAAAACAGCGTTTCCTTTGCGGATTTTTCCGCAGATATAGTTATTATACCACATTTCCGGCTCAAATACTATATATACATTTACGAATTAATACCCGCAATCAGAATATTTTTGCACGTACTTGCAAAAAAAAGTCCTGAACACAACAAAATCAGCATATCTTACTCACGTAAATACGTGGGTTCAGATATGCTGATTTGCTTTTAAGGAGAGTTTCTTAACATCTCCCTTTGAAATTTTATATGATATTGTTCTTCACCGCATACACGGCAATCTGTGTGCGGTCTTTGAGGCCTAGTTTGTCGAGCATTCTCGAAATGTTGTTTCTTACTGTGCCTTCGGCGAGGAACAGCTTTGCGGCAATGTTCTTGTTGTCGAGGCCTTCGGCGATGAGTACCATTATCTCGCGTTCGCGCGGTGAAAGTTCAGCCAGAGCTTCATTTTCCGTATTCTGTTCCGGCTTCGGGCTTTCGGTTATCTTCTTCTGGATACCGGTGTAGACATTCGGTCCGAAAACGTTGATGCCGCTGCTTACAGCCTTTACTGCCTGGATTATCTTCTCACTTTCCATTTCCTTAAGGATGTATCCGTCCGCGCCGCAGCTCATCGCTTCGGCAACTGTTTCGTCGTCGTCAAATGTTGTGAGCACGAGCACCTTTGTGCCCGGACAGGTCTCCTTGATAAGACGCGTGCCGTATGCACCGTCAAATTCCGGCATGCGCATATCCATGAGTACGACATCCGGATTGTGTTCCTTACACAGTTCAAAAGCCTCGCGTCCGTTGGATGCGAGAGCGCAGACCTTTATCTCGCTGTCGGTTTCCAGAACTACCTGTATTCCCTGTCTGAGCATGCTAAGATCATCAGCAATTATTATTTTTATCACACTTTCTCCCCCAGTGGAATCTTTATGGCAGTGGTAAATCCATTGCCCTCACTGGACTTGAACGAAACTACCCCGCCGATTTCCTTTATTCGGTTGACGATACCCGAAAGTCCGTTTCCCTCGTGTATCTCGCTGCAGCCGCAGCCGTTGTCAAAGATATACACCTCGAGCGCCTGCTCAAGAAATTTGACAACGATGTCTATTCTGTCAGCACCGGAATATCTGAGACTGTTCGTGATGGATTCACGGCATGAGTCACAGACCGCCACTGCGCAGAAAAGATAGTCTTCTGTTTCTTCGCCCTGTACACATAATTCACATTCGATCCCCTTGACGCTGTCAGCCAGTGTTCTTATACCGTCAGTAATACTTGTGTACGACTGATGCTTCATGTTGTTTATAGCCATTCGAAGCGTGGATATGCCGGCTGTGGCTTCGCGGGAGATGTCGTTTATATATTCCTTCGCTTCATCAGGAAGTTCCGGATATTTTATTTTAAGTATATTTGCCGCCGAATTGATCAGAGTCATGGTGTGACCGGCCGTGTCGTGCACTTCCTGTGCGATACGGTTGCGTTCCTTTTCAACTGCGATCTCTTCATTGGCCGCGTTGAGCTTTCTTGTTTTCTCTATAAGCTCGTGGTATTTTGAAACATCGGTAATGATGAAAGCCGATGCCATAACGGCTTTTCCGTCATAATGATTGTATCTTTTAACGTTGAGTCTTCTGGTGCCGATATTCACTTCAGCCTCACTGAAAGCCTCATTTCTTTTTTCAGCAAAATCAGCATCGGAGACCGCTGCGTAAATGTCGCCGGCAGAATTTATCTCACCGAGATATTCCTTTGCCGTATCGTTGATATAGGTGATGTTGTTAAGCGCGTCAGCAACGATGATACCACCCGGAACATTTCTGAAGATCTTCGGAAATGTCATGTAGTTTACGTCAAGGAAATCGTACTTGTACACCGCAAGCAGT
>CADAPI010000328.1:1825-3523 GCA_902789705.1 uncultured Ruminococcus sp. | reverse complement strand
GGTATCTGATGCTGAACGTATCAGCAAGAAGAGCCTCAATAATATGTACGACAACGCTAACCCTGTTGTTAAGAAAAAGCAGGTGGATGACTACAAGCTTCCGCGCGCGCTTAAGACAGGAGATTACGTATTCATACCGTCTATGAACAAGAACGGAACAGTTGTGACAAATCAGGACGCAAAGGGATTTGTCTTTGTTCAGTCGGGTATGATGAAGATGAAGATGAACATAACTGATCTTCGTCTCGCTGAAAAACCGAAGGAGCAGAAAAATAACAAGGCAAAGTTTACTCCGAAGAAGAACACGGCTTCACGCCAGGTGCAGCAGGAACTCGACATCCGCGGATTTGCTGCTGATGAGGGTGTAATGGAACTTGACATGTTCATAAATCATGCTGTTATGACAGGACTTTCTCTGGTCACTGTTATTCACGGAAAGGGAACCGGTATTCTCAGAAATGCCGTGCATGCCTTAAAAAAGGATGATATAAAATGGTAGATATTTGTCTGGCAGGTACAGGCGGAATGATGCCGCTGCATAACAGGTGGCTTACCTGCTGCTATATGGAATACAACGGAAAGGCGATACTCATCGACTGCGGCGAGGGCACACAGATAGCTCTTGTCGAAGCTGACTGCAAGTTAAGCAAGCTGGAAACGCTGCTTATCACTCATTTCCACGCCGATCATGTTTCCGGACTTCCGGGACTTCTTCTTTCCCTCGGCAACTATTCCAAAACAACAATTTACGGACCGAAGGGAACCACGGAGATCGTAAACATTTTAAGATGCATCTGTGGTAAACTTCCTTATGAACTGAGAATAACTGAATTTCCGACAAACGAAGTTACGGAGTTCAAAGTGCCTGAAATAGATGACATGATATCTGTAAGGGCATTTCCGTTAAAACACAGTGTTCCGTGTCTCGGATACTCATTCGTATTTTCAAGAAAACCTGTTTTCAATCCGCAGAAAGCAGAAAGTCTCGGACTTCCGAAACCAATGTGGAAGGTGCTCCACGGCGGCGGAACAGTCGAGTTTGAAGGAAAGACATACACTACGGAAATGGTAACCGACGGCGAAAGAAAGCCGGTCAAGGTGACATACGCAACCGACTCAAGACCGATCGACACGATCGCCGACGAGGCATTCAGAGCAGATCTTTTCATCTGTGAGGGAATGTACGGCGACGACGAGCACGAACAGAGCATGAAGGAAAAGGGCCACATGCTCATTTCCGACGCCGTAAGGCTCGCCGAACTAGCCGAAGCCGAACGCCTCTGGTTCACCCACTACAGCCCCGCAATGACCAACCCGTCAGTATACGAAAAGCAGATCAAAAAACGTTTCCCTGCCGCTGTAATAAGTACCGACGGTCAGAAAATCACACTGTGATCTAGCCCCCTCCCCAGGGGGAGGGGGTTGGGGGTGGGGGATAACTAATTCATTATAGGAGATATGAACAATGAGCGTAAAATTTCATTTACCGGATTTTTCGAGACTTTCAAAATTCAACATGGTATTCCTTGCAATGCTTGAAAACAGCCCTGAATTCTTCAGAGAAGGCGTAGAAATAGCATCTTTCTACGGTGTGTTCCCGCCGGCTTTATGGAACGGCGGAAGAGTAATGCCGGGTAACTGCGACAAGCAGTTTGTCAGAGGAGTATTAAAATACTTTAACGACAAGGGCATCCCGCT
>CADAPI010000328.1:0-1820 GCA_902789705.1 uncultured Ruminococcus sp. | reverse complement strand
GAGGAAAAGCATCTTTCCGATCCTTTCTGCAACATGATCCTGTCATACGCAAACAACGGAATGAACGGATGTATCGTTGCCTCAGATCTTCTTGAAGACTACATCAGAAAGAACTATCCGAAAATGAAGATCACAAGCTCAACATGCAAGCGTATAACAGACCCGGAAAAGCTTAATAACGAGCTGGACAGGGACTATCACCTTGTAGTCCTTGACTATGATTTCAACAACCGTTTCGACGTTCTTGAAAAAATAGAAAACAAGGATAAGTGCGAGATACTCGTAAACCCGTGCTGTGTTCCTGCCTGTAAGAACAGGTCTGACCACTACAAAGTGATCGGCCTTGAACAGATAGCCATCAACGAGCACATGAAGAAAAATCCTGCAAACGTTCCTTACGATCCGGACAAATTTGCAAAACAGCATTCTGAATACAAGGCAGCTCTGGAATGTACCTGCGAACACAGAACGATCTTTGAAATCAAAGACCTTCCGACACACATCTCACCGGACGACATCTGGAACAAATACGTGCCGATGGGATTTTCAAACTTCAAGATCGAAGGACGTACTTTCGATCTTTTCAATCTCATGGAACATTATCTCTACTACATGATAAAACCCGAATGCCGCGACAACGCAAGACTCGTATTCCTGCGTAACTTAAGGCGCAACGGCGTTATCATGGTAAACGGCTGACAGAATCGGTATGCCTTTGGCATGCTATAGAAAAACCGGACACCTTTGCAGGCGTCCGGTTTGTTCTTGCGGAACAAAATTAAAACAGATCATAAAGCACAAAACGGCTGTAAGGATTTTTATTTCCTTACAGCCGTAGTCTTATGAATTCTATTATACAATATTATACTGCATTATACTGCAATTTTTTTCCGAGCTTCTGAGCTATCGGAGTGAGATCAACAATTTTCATACCGGTATATTCTTCAATTTTATCAAGCGATTCACCATTTAGGATCATTTTTCTTGCAAGTTCCTGATTCTTATCAGCTTCCTTCTTAGCAAACTCAGCTTCTTTTTCAGCTTGCTTCTTGGCGAACTCAGCTTCTCTTTCAGCATCTCTTTCAGCTTCCTTCTTAGCAAATTCAGCATCTTTTTTTGCTACTACTTCTGCGATCAGCTCATCGCTGGCAAACATAAATTTATCCTGTAACATTTGATCAGCCCCTTTATTGAAAATATCATCGATGTTTTTGTATAATAATTATATCATTTATTCAGCGCTATTTCAACTGTTTTCAGTGCATCTGCCGCTATGTCTTCGGCAAAGGAGGCGCCTGCGGCGCAATAGAAAAAAAGGCACCTCATTTTGAGGTGCCTTTTTGCGTCGATTATTTATAAATTTTATTCTTTTCGTAAAGTGTCGTATTTTGCGAAAAGGAGCGCATGGCTCAGACTGCCATTTTCAGCCTGTTCATGTATTCCGCCTTCTGGTCAAAAGACGTGTGAACATAGAGATTCATGGTGATCTCTATACTGCTGTGGCCGAGGATCTCGCTTAGTGATTTCATGTCAAAACCAAGAGCTATGCACTTGCTGGCAAAGCTGTGACGAAGTGAATGAAAGTGTACTGACGGCAGATCTGCGTTTTTAAGAATGCGTGCGAAACGGTACTGCATTGTACGCGGTTCGACAGGTTTTCCGTTTCCGGACAAAACAAAATCCTCCGCGTCAGACTGAAATTCGCGGAGGAATGAAAAAATTGAATCCGGAAATGGAATAGTGCGAAATGAAGAACGACTCTTGGGGTCTGTGATTATAAGTTTTGTTTTTCTGTTACCGTTTATGCATTTTATACGCTG
>CADAPI010000327.1:1878-2254 GCA_902789705.1 uncultured Ruminococcus sp. | reverse complement strand
TGCATATGTCATGAACACCAGCGGGATAGTGATATCCTTACGGAGCTTTGCTACAAATTCAAAGATCTTATCAGTTGTGATACCGCCTGCAAGCGCACGTATATTCGCACCCTGGATTACCGGACCTTCAGCTGTCGGATCGGAGAACGGAATACCGAGTTCGATGAGGTCAGCTCCGTTTTCTACCGCTGCTCTTACTGCTTTTTCAGTTGTTTCAAGGTCAGGATCACCGCAGGTGATGAAAGGGATAAATGCCTTTCCGTCAGCAAAAGCGTTCTTTATCTTACTCATAAATATCTTCTCCTCTGTAACGTGCAATGGCAGCACAGTCCTTGTCGCCTCTGCCTGAAATAGTGATGATGATGATCTTGTCCTT
>CADAPI010000327.1:0-1873 GCA_902789705.1 uncultured Ruminococcus sp. | reverse complement strand
TTTATCTTACTCATAAATATCTTCTCCTCTGTAACGTGCAATGGCAGCACAGTCCTTGTCGCCTCTGCCTGAAATAGTGATGATGATGATCTTGTCCTTATCCATCGTCGGAGCAAGCTTCATTGCGTATGCAACGGCGTGGGATGATTCTATTGCAGGGATGATTCCCTCTGTTCTTGAAAGATATTCAAATGCATTTACTGCTTCGTCATCTGTTACCGGAACATATTCCGCACGGCCGATGTCGTGGAGATATGCATGTTCAGGACCTACACCCGGATAGTCAAGTCCGGCTGAGATGGAGTAAACAGGAGCTATCTGTCCGTATTCGTCCTGGCAGAAGTATGACTTCATGCCGTGGAAAATGCCGATGCGGCCTGTGTTTACTGTAGCTGCAGTTTCAAAAGTATCGATTCCGCGGCCGGCAGCCTCACATCCGATAAGGCGAACACCTTCATCCGGAATGAAATTGTAGAAGCTTCCGATGGCATTTGAGCCGCCGCCTACGCAGGCAATGACTGCATCAGGAAGTCTGCCCTCAGCTTCAAGGATCTGAGCGCGTGCTTCCTTTGAAATAACAGCCTGAAAATCACGGACGATAGTCGGGAAAGGATGCGGTCCCATTACGGAACCTAAGCAGTAATGCGTGTCGGAAATACGCTTTGTCCATTCACGCATTGCTTCGGAAACTGCATCCTTGAGTGTTGCAGTACCGGCAGTTACAGGAATTACTTCAGCGCCGAGAAGTCTCATACGGTAAACGTTGAGTGCCTGACGCTTTGTGTCCTCCTCGCCCATGAAAACAACGCATTCCATTCCGAGAAGTGCGGCAGCAGTTGCAGTTGCAACACCGTGCTGACCGGCACCTGTTTCAGCGATAAGACGTTTCTTGCCCATTTTCTTTGCAAGAAGAGCCTGACCGAGAACGTTGTTTATCTTGTGTGAACCTGTGTGGTTAAGGTCTTCCCTCTTAAGATAGATCTTAGCCCCGCCGAGATCCTTTGTCATCTTTTCCGCATAGTAGAGAAGTGACGGTCTTCCTGCATAGTTATTTAACAGTTCCGTGAGTTCTTTGTTGAATTCCGGATCATCCTTGTATTTGTTATATGCACTTTCGAGTTCGATAACGGCGTTCATCAGTGTTTCAGGTATGTACTGACCGCCGTGAACGCCGAAACGTCCTTTTGACTGTGACATTAATATCTTTCCTTTCAAATAATGAGTGTTTTTATCCCCACCCCCAACCCCCTCCCGTCGGGAGGGGGCTGATTTATGAGGGGGCTTCGCCCCCTTACCCCCGTTTGAGGTGGAAGTCCCTTTACCATGTTTATTTAAGCTTTATCCGGTTATACTATCGGATGCTAATTTATGGATTCCTCACAGCGGCAGCAAAAGCGATCATTTTATTTCTGTCTTTCACGCCGTCGGTTTCGAGGCCGGAGCTGGTATCAACTGCGTATGGGTGAAGATCGGTGACTGCGCGGAATACGTTTTCCGGATCAAGACCTCCGGCGAGGAAATACGGTCTTGTGGCATTTTTCAGCACTGACCAGTCGAATGTCAGTCCGCTTCCCTTTCCGGAGTCGAGGAGGATGTGGTCAGCGCATGAAGTTTCCGCCTTTTTTACATCATCCTCTGATTTTATCTGAAAAGCGCGGATGACCGGAACGCCGTTTTCCTGCAGGCGTTTTACCAGTTCCTCCGGCTCATTTCCATGAAGCTGTGCAATGCGGATCGCTCCGAGATTTACGGTATGCATGATTTCTTCCAAGTCCGAGTCAACGAAAACTCCAACCGGTACAATACTTTTATCAAGCTTTGCTGCAAGCTCTGCCGCCTTTTCCGGTGTTACGTAACGGCTGCTTTTCTTCGC
>CADAPI010000326.1:1936-2764 GCA_902789705.1 uncultured Ruminococcus sp. | reverse complement strand
CACCCAAGGCTGGATACCGACTCCTTGCTAGGGTTTGTCGGGACAGGAGTTTCACCTGTCTAGGTCAACTGCGCCGAACCGGCGCACCATAAAAGTCCGCCTTTTAAAGTATTTTGTTATATTATAGCATAAATATGTTTATTTGTCTACTCTAAGGAAGCGAGATGCCTCTTCTTTTACACGCTTTCACAAACCGCTCCGCAATAATTATCTCCGCCGGAAAATACAGGTGCGGAAAGCCGGCGTACATATTCGACGTTGTGTGGCAGCAATCCCATGTGCGGCCGTCGGGTTTGACTGCGGTAAATGACGAACCGGCATCAGTACTTTCCCAGTAGTGAAATTCGTGTGCTTTTATCTCGGTTCCGGCTCCGGCAATCAGGCTGTCGGAATTTGCTTTCATGGTGATGTATCCGAATCGTTTAAGACGCTTTTCCGGAAATACTTCACCTTTGATCACTCCGGCAAGCGGTATCTTTCTTCCGTCTTCAGTACGAAGATACTCGTGCAGATACATAAATCCGCCGCATTCAGCGATCACCGGCATACCGGATAGTACTGCATTCCGGATATCATCGAGCATCGTTTTGTTTTCAGAAAGTTTATCAGCCCAGAGTTCCGGATAACCGCCGCAGAGGATGAGTCCGTCTGCCTCCGGAAGATGCTCATCTTCAAGAGGAGAAAAGAAACGGACAGTACAACCGAGCTTTTTAAGAACTTCAATATTCTCATCGTACAGAAAACAGAATGCCCTGTCGCGTGAAACGGCTATAACTGTTCCCTCACCGCACTGTGAAACCTCAAATTTCCGGTATTCCGGCAGAGAAT
>CADAPI010000326.1:0-1883 GCA_902789705.1 uncultured Ruminococcus sp. | reverse complement strand
AAGCCGAAATACTCCGTATGAAATCTGTCGCAGAGTTCCTTTGCAAACGGAACAAGCCTTTCCGGAAGATTATTAAAAATAAATCCGGCTATCCGGTTAGGCGTGTTATACAGAAGAAATCCCTGCATGACCGCACCGATGGATTCCTTCATTCCACGGCAGTTAAGTACCAGAATTACCGGCGTTTCCGTTATCTCAGAAACACGATAAGCCGAGCCTTCATCGCCATCGTAAAATCCCATTACTCCTTCGATAACAGAGATATCACTATCCTTACTTCCCTCATCAAAAAGTTCAAGAAGCATATCACGGCCACAGAAAAAGCTGTCGAGATTACGTGACGGAGTGTGAAGTATCTCACGGTAAAACATCGGATCGATATAATCCGGACCGCACTTGAATGCTGACACTTTCATATTTCTTCCTGCAAGAGCCGAAAGAAGCGCACAGGTAACAGTCGTCTTGCCGCATCCGCTTCCGGTTCCGGCGATCATTATTCGCTGCATTTCTTTCCTCCGGAAATGATCCATACCGGATTCATAGCATCCGGCATTGTGTAGCTGCCGACTTTCTTCATTCTTGTTACGGCTATCTGAGTAATACTGCACTCACGTCCGGCCTTTCTGAAAGCATCTGTCGCTTCGGCAAGTGTTTCGACGGAAACTGCTGTCGCTGTAATATTTGCTTTATCATTTTTTCTGTAGACCAATGAAACTATATCAGATAATTTACCTGTAGAACCACCTATAAACACCGCATCCGGTACAGGCTTTTCTTCAAGGCACTCCGGACAGTTTCCAAAAAGCACCTTAACATTGTCACAGAAAAATCTTCGTGTATTGTCCCAGGTCAGCACTATTGCATCTTCGTTTTTATCGAATGAATATACCGTTCCCTGCGGACAGCGGTAAGCCATTTCCACAGAAACTGAACCTGTACCGCATCCGATATCCCAGCATATACCGTCGTGCGGGATATTAAGAGATGCGACCGCACAGCTGCGCACTTCAGCCTTTGTCATAGGTATTTTATTGCGTATAAATCTGTCATCCGGAATGGCTGAAGGAATGTATTTCAGATAATCCGGATTGTCAGTAATCATTACGGTAAGCGGTTCACTCCTGTATCCGATAAGGTCAGGTATACTTCCTGAAACGATCTTTTCATTTTCATAACCAAGTTCAGATCCGGCATAAACGCGTAACCCCGGAAATCCGTCGCCGTATTTGAGCAGTCTCAGACAAACTGAAGATACAGTATTGTTATTGTCAAGAAGGAAGAAGCAGTATCTGTTCATATGCACTTCAAGAGCAATGTTTGCATCGTTTCCGTGGAGGGAGATAAACTTCATATTCTCATAGGAAAAACCGCATTTTGCACAGAATGCCGCGAAAGATGATACACCGGGCAGAACAACTGTCTCCATATCATCAAGAAGCGGAAGAAGTTTCTTCGCGCCGCTGAAAAATCCTGTATCACCGGAAAACAGAACTGATGCAGTCTGAGCCTTACTGTTTCTTATTGCCTCTGCTGTCCTTTCCGGGTTATATTCGTTTACAAGTTCTTTTCCGCTGTCACCGTAAGGTTCGAGCATTCTTGTTGCACCTACTATAAGCTCTGAATCTTCAATCGCTTTTGCCGCATCGGCAGTAAGTGAACCTGTTCCGTTTGTACCTGTTCCTATAAGATATACCTTTTTCACATCAAATCTCCTTTATAAAAAAATCAAAGCTGAAATCCGGCTTCGCCGGATTTCAAAAGAGAGAGAATTTACGGGGCTTCGCCCCGTTCCCCTACGCTGATGTATAAATAAATCAGCGTTTCCTTAATCTCGCCTGTAACCGCGGGGAGTGATCATCTTGCCTGCTATTACCCTTGTTTCG
>CADAPI010000325.1 GCA_902789705.1 uncultured Ruminococcus sp. | reverse complement strand
ACCATTGAACGCTACAGTCCGCTGGTCGGCACAGCTGATATGGCCTACTGGTGCATACTGGTAGAAGGCGACAAGACACTTAAATTTACCGATAATACCAAAGTTGTTATCAACCATAAAAACGAATCGATAACGTAATAGCACAAAACTTCATAACACACACGAAGCCTCATCCGGTATTTTATCAGATGAGGCTTCATTTTTATACGCTGAGAACCCGTAAAATATGTATTTACAAACCGCCGTATAAATGTTATCATTTATAGTGTACTGTCATTTTAAAAGAATGCGTACATACAAGTAAAAAACGGGGATGGATCATTTATGTCTTACAAGTATATCAACGAAGATAAGTTCAAAAACGACAGGGCGAAAAATTCAAGGATCAGTGGTATAGTCACCATGATCATCGGCGCCGTGTTCTGGTTTATCGGAATATTCCTGACCATACAGGAGCATGACAAAGGCTTCCTTATTATGTTTGGCATAATCGGTCTTTTCTTTATAATTGGCGGAATCTATATCTACAACCAGGTAAAGGTTATAGAAAAGAAACTGCGCGCTCTTGATGATCCGAACAGTAAAAGTTATAGAAAGAAGCAGGCGGAACTTGAAGAAGAAAGGCAGAGATATCTTAAGAACGCTGAAAAACATAAAAGCCTTAAGTTTATTCTCCGCTTCAGAAAAACCGTAATCAGTTTTATTTTAACTTTTATCTGTGTCGCACTGACACTGTTTTTCATGCTTATAGGAACCATATCTATAATACTTCTGATATTCGACTTCTGTCTGATCGTTTCATTTATTTACACTCTTGGCGGCGGACAGTACCGTGTGCTGATGAACGGATACGCTGAACATGGTCTTGACAGCGATGAAGCTGAAAGCGATTTTGCAGAAAGCAGAGCCTACATGGTGTCAAACGATGTTATGTCAGTAAGCAGCCGTTTCTTTCTTTCCACTTCGGAAGCAATAATACTCTCACTTGAAGATATTGTATGGGTATACAGTTCGTTCGACATTATTGACCACTATCGCCGCGGAGGAATGTACAACTACAGCACACGCCAGTACTGCCTGATGTTCGGACTGGATAACGGAATGCTCATAAAAGCGCAGTGTCCGGAATCACTTTGTCCGCTTATCATAGACGACGTTGTCCAGAACGGCTACTCCATTACCTCCGGCTATTCCGACGAACTAACGGAGCTCTTTACCGCCGACCCGGAACATTTCAGAAACGCAGTCAAACCGACAGAAAACATCACTTACACACCTGTCGGTCCGGAGTTCAAGGCATAACTGCGAAAGCGCTGATTTATTTATAAATCAGCGTGGGACACGGGGCGAATCCCCGTAATCTCCCCTCCCCGGCAATCCGGCAAAGCCGGATTGCTGACTTAATCAGTGTTTATCGTTTAATATAAATGAAAGGAAATAACTATGACAAACATACCAGAGCAGGTTCAGACTGCCCTCCGCCTCCTGACGGAAGCGGGTTTTGAAGCATATATCGTCGGAGGATGCGTCCGTGACTATCTCCTCGGACGAACGCCTCACGACTACGACATAACCACCAATGCACTTCCGGAACAGACGCAGTCTGTTTTCAGTGATTACAAATGCATTGATGTTGGAATACAGCACGGTACTGTAGCTGTTATCATCGATAAAATGCAGATAGAAATAACCACATACCGAATTGACGGAGAATACTCTGACAAGCGTCACCCCGAGTCAGTCACCTTTTCGACTGAACTGAAAGATGACCTTTCAAGACGCGACTTTACGGTAAACGCCGCGGACGGAACCATCGTGGACTGTTTCGGAGGCAGAGAGGATCTTGAAAACAAAATGATCCGCTGTGTCGGCGAAGCTGAAAAGCGCTTTGACGAGGACGCACTCCGCATAATGCGTGCGGTACGTTTCGCTTCCCAGCTTGATTTCACCATTGCAGATGATACGGAAAAGCAGATCTTCCTTTTAAAGGACACACTTAAAATGATATCAGCCGAAAGGCTGCGCACCGAGCTTGAAAAGCTATTATGCGGAAAATCAGTCTTTAAGATACTTATGAAATACCATGAGATACTTGAAGTATTCATCCCGGAAATAACCCCTACGATCGGTTTTGAACAGCACAGCAAATACCATGGCTACACTGTCTGGGAACACACTGTAAGAGCTGTCATGAACGCTGAAAACACGCCGGAATACAGAGTCACCATGCTCCTTCACGACATAGCAAAGCCGGACTGTTTTCTTCTTACGCCGGACGGCAGAGGCCATTTCAAAAAGCATCCGGAAAAAGGTGCTGTCAAAGCCGAAGCTATCTTAAAGCGTCTTAAGTACGACAATAAAACAATAAAAAATGTCACAACTCTTATAAAGTACCACGACTTTGAATTCAGGTCACGTCAGGACGTAAAGCATGTACTTTCTGAGATCGGCCCTGATCTTTTCCGTAAACTTCTTGAAGTACAGCGCGCCGACGGAGTTTCAAAGGACGGTGTATGCAGAAGCAGTTTAAACGACCTTGACTGGCTTCGTGAAACCGCCAATGACATACTTGCAAAAAACGAATGCCTTACTTTAAAGGATCTCGACATAAACGGAAATCAGCTCATGAGTGAAGGATTCACCGGCACACAGATAGGCAAAGCGCTGAACAGTATGCTTGATGCCGTGCTGGATGACAAACTTGAAAACAGATACGACAAG
>CADAPI010000324.1 GCA_902789705.1 uncultured Ruminococcus sp. | reverse complement strand
ATTACAGGACTTTTCTGATATGATAAAGTTTGAAACTCATTCTCCGGAGGAGACAATAGAGCTTGCTGAGAAAATAGGCGCTCTTCTCCGTCCGGGAGACATAATAGCCTTTAAGGGCGGACTCGGTGCAGGAAAGACTACATTCACAAGAGGACTTGCCATTGGTGCAGGTCTTGACGATGAAGTTGCTTCACCTACATTTGCCCTTGTAAATGAATATCACGGACCTCTCGACATCTATCATTTTGACATGTACCGTATCGGGGGGGCGGATGACCTTGAAACTACAGGATTTTTCGACTATCCGATGGAAGACAGCGTTTTCATTATCGAGTGGTCGGAAAACATCATCGATGTGCTTCCCGAAAAGCTTATTTCGATAGAGATAATACGCACCGGTGACGAGTCACGCGAAATAATCATCGATGGAGGAGATCGGTTTGCAGATATTAGGAATTGACACATCAGGTAAAAACGCTTCCGTTGCCGTACTGAATGACGGTGAACTCAGAGCTCAGTATTTTCTGCAGACCAGAATGACTCACTCACAGGTGATACTTCCGCTGTGCGAGAAAATGCTTGCAGATCTCGGTATTGGTGTAAAAGATATCGACAGATTTGTCGTTGCTGCAGGACCGGGTTCCTACACGGGACTCAGAATCGGCATTTCGGCCGTCAAGGCTCTTGCCTTCGGACTCGGAAAGAAGTGCAACGGAATATCAACACTTGAAGCGATTGCATACAATTTCGCAGGTGCAGCCGACTGTTACGTATGTTCTGTAATGAAAGCAAGACTCGACATACTTTACTGTGCGGTTTTCAGAGTAAGCGGAAACGAAGTATCGCGTGTCATGGAAGATACCATGATGACAAAGGCTGAACTTTCTGAAAAACTCAAAGATTTTGACGGAAAGATAATAGCCGCAGGCGATGCGGCGGTCGATTTTGTTTCATATGCAGCCGACGAACAGATAGCTCTCGCTCCGGCGCATCTGAGATATCAGCTTGCAGCGGGAATATGCATGAGTGCTGCGGAAAAGGAAGGCAGCGATCCTGATGAGATCGATGCACTTTATATGCAGATAACAAAGGCTGAAAAGGATCTGCTTGAAAAAAACTGATCTTTTATGCGGATTTACGCCGGATCTCGTTCCGGTAAAAAGGGTTATCATGTAGCTGTCACAGAAAATTCAGCAAATGATTATAAAATAGTTGTTGATTTTTTATAATATTAGTGTTATAATTTAATCATTATTTCCATTGTCCACAGTTTACGGTTTTACTGTATCTGCGGACGTATATTTTTTATGAAAACGGAGGAACTGCGATGATAGCAATAGGATGCGATCATGCTGCTGTAGAACTTAAAAACGAGATAGTGAATTTCCTTAAGGAAAAGAACATAGAAGTAACCGACTGCGGTATCCAGGCCGGAGAAAAATGTGATTATCCTGATATGGCTGAAAAGGTATGCGGAATGATCACTTCAGGTAAGGCAGAAAAGGGAATTTTAGTTTGCGGCACAGGTATCGGAATGTCGATAGCAGCCAATAAAATAAAGGGCATTCGTGCAGCATGCTGTTCAGATCATTTCTCTGCAAAGTACACAAGACTCCACAACGATGCAAACGTACTCTGCATGGGCGCGAGGGTTATCGGACCTGGTCTTGCACTTGAACTTGCTGATCTTTTCATAAACACTGAGTTTGAGGGCGGCCGTCACCAGAGAAGAGTCGACCTTATTACAAAACTCGAGGAAAAATAATTTTCCCAAAGGCCTTTTAAGAAGAATATTTACAGCCTCCACTCGTACAGCATAAACTTTCACTTCTCAGAGACAAGACTACAGGTTCCAAGGAATTCAGGGAACTCATTGCGGAAACTGCAACACTTATGTGCTACGAAGCTACAAGAGATCTTCCTCTTAAGGAAGTTGAGATATCAACTCCTCTTGCAACATCAAAGTCAAAGATAATCTCAGGCAGAAAGCTTGCTTTCATCCCGATCCTCAGAGCAGGTCTCGGAATGGCTGAAGGTGCTATGTCTCTCGTTCCTGCAGCCAAGATAGGTCACATAGGTACTTTCCGCAATCCGGAAACACTTGAATCTGTTCTTTACTACAGCAAGCTTCCGGAAGATATCAACGAACGTGATGCGATCATTCTTGATCCGATGCTTGCAACAGGTGCTTCAGCGTGCGTAGCGATAGACGAACTTAAGAAGAAAGATGCAAAGAGCATAAAGCTCATGTGTATCATCGCTTCACCGGAAGGACTTGAAAAGGTAGCAACACTTCACCCTGAAGTTGAGATCTACTGCTGTGCAGTGGACGAGCGCCTTGATGAACACAAGTACATCATTCCTGGTCTCGGCGACGCAGGCGACCGTATTTTCGGTACAAGATGATCATAAACCAGTAAAAGCAAAACGTTCGGCAGACCCATGTCCGCCGGACGTTTTTTTAAAAGGAGAGAAACATTATGAATATGGATGAGAAAATAGCAACATTGCAGAAATGGATCGACGAATCAGAAAACACAGTATTTTTCGGCGGAGCCGGTGTATCGACGGAAAGCGGCATACCGGATTTCAGAAGCGTTGACGGACTTTACAGCCAGAAGTACGACTATCCGCCGGAGGAAATTATAAGCCATGAATTCTTCTACGCAAAAACCGAGGAATTCTACAGGTTTTACCGTGACAAACTTCTTGCGCCGGACGTAAAGCCGAACAAAGCTCACCTTAAACTTGCTGAGCTTGAAGCCGCAGGGAAGCTGAGCGCGGTAATCACACAGAATATCGACGGCCTTCACCAGATGGCAGGAAGCAAAAAGGTTTTCGAGCTTCACGGTGCGGTAAGCAGAAACTTTTGCCTCGAATGCGGAAAGAGGTTTGATGCTGAGTATATAATGGAACACAAACCGGTTCCGAAATGCAGCTGCGGCGGACTTATTAAGCCGGATGTTGTCCTCTACAACGAAGGACTTGATGACAACATAGTAAGCGGAGCGATAAAAGCACTTTCTGAAGCGTCTCTTCTGATCGTCGGCGGCACATCACTGGTTGTCTATCCGGCAGCCGGACTCCTCAGATACTTCAAAGGCAGTCATATAGTTCTCATAAACAAATCAGCAACTGCATTCGACAAAAACTGCGATCTCGTTTTCAATGATTCTATCGGTGCAGTCCTCGACTGTATCAAAGCATGATCTTAGGGAAACGCTGATTTATTCATAAATCAGCGTGGGGCTCCGGGGCGAAGCCCCGCAAATCCCACCTGCGGAAATCCGGCAAAGCCGGATTTCCGATTTAATCAGTGTGTTCCTAAGCGATTACATAAGAAAACAGGATTTTCGTTTATGATGGTTTTGCATCACACTGCAGTCAGGCAGCAGGTGCCTTTTCTGAAGGTCATGTGTGCTTCCGGATCATGAGTTATCAGAACAGATCAAGCATGCTGCCAAGGTATATTTCTTCACGTACTGTAAGCTGATATTCCGGTTTTGTAAGATAGTAAAGGAGAAATTCAAGGACAACGGCACTTCCGAGACTGCGTCCTTCTATTTTGAAATTTGAAAAACCGAGCGGCATGTATGTGTTTAAAATATCGTTTACGCCTATGAATGCAGGATTTTTCATTGCTTTCGAGAAACGGTATCCGCCCTCAGAGTCAGGAGCGGTGCAGATGTGGTCTGGACAGTCTTCACCAAGATTTTTCCGGCTTACATTTTCGTAGCATGCTTTACGGTCCTTACAGTAAAATGAGCAGCATTCATTGCACAGAAATTCGACTTTGT
>CADAPI010000323.1 GCA_902789705.1 uncultured Ruminococcus sp. | reverse complement strand
CTTATAAACCAGAAACTTCTTTCCCTCACCTTTAAATACTATCGGTTTCTCAGGCTCCTCAGGGTTAGTAAAGACCACCTTGTTTTTGTCGGCTTCAGTAACTGTTGTAACTGCTGCCTCTGTTGTCTCAGACGTCACCACCGCAGTAGTTTCGGCAGGAGATGTCTCTGATACCTGAAACTCTGTTTCCGCGGTTTCTGTTTCTCCGTTTTTATTCACTGCACATCCGGCCATAACAAGACCGCAAAGCAGTACGGATAATATTTTTATAGACTTATTCATTTAATCACTTCCTCAGTCTTCTGTCTCCTGTTTCCATATCACATCCTGCTCATTCTCCCATTTATGATAGTTGTAAGTTACGGTCTCTTCATCGTAAGACAGCACAGTTTTATAGTAAAGTATTTTTTCCTTATAATCCGGAAGATACAGATATCCTTTTTCTGAGATAGAATTCCATTTTCTGTACATTTCTGTACTCTTATCAAACACATAATAAGAATAAAACGTTTCCCAGCCTTTATTATCCGGTCGTTCCACAGAAGCACGAATACAAAGATCATCTGTTCCGTCAAAATCAATGTCCCATTCCGCATAATCAACATGGCGTCCCGATATTTTATCTCCCGGAATAACATTTTCAAATTCATGCTCAGGTTCCATACCGAAAATATCGCTGTAACTCATCAACTGTATAATACTGCTTCCCTTCATAAGCTGAAGTGCGCTGTCAGTGAAACGCAGATATTTTTCATTACTGCCTTCTTCATAATCTTTTTTTCTGTAAACCAGAGTGATCCTTTCGGTTCCTCTGCATACTTCATATACAGTCTCTTCTGTGCCGGTAAGTATCATGTCATGATTACTGTCATATTTATAATGACACTTCTTAGCTATAATATGGCCTTCCACTCTGCTGTACTGAATAAATACAGCGGATACCGGAACAAGTTTACCGTCTTCCCATCTTAATGTAATTGATTCTTTATCATAATCATCTCTTGGAAAATATGCTGTCAGCGTCCTGCTTTCATAATCCGGTTCCAGAAAATATCTTTCGGTACTCCCCGGTTCTCCGTAGAACTCCAGTTCTTTGCTGCGTTCAAACAAACCTGTTTCAGGATTCCATAAATAATAATATCCATCGGTACGGTACTTATCACAGATATAAAAATCAGCATAACCATCAAAATTAAAATCGGCATAAACCAGTCTGTCCTGATCTCCGAACTTTTCATCAGTTATCGTCTGAGATGACTGCGGTGTTTTAACCATCAGTTTTCCGTCTGATATCTCATGACTGTATCCGGAAGGGATATATGTCATTTCAGCAATTGCTCCTCCGGCAGAAAAACTCTTATAACCGGATACGGACATTGTTTTCTCGTTATCTGCTGACTTAGCCGAAAGCAAACCGACTGATTCATTAAAAATCACTAAATCACCGCCGTCACCGGTAGCCATCGTAGGGCTGCTTTTTGGTCCCGGGCTGGTTCCGTCCGCAGGTGCGTTGAACATGAAATATGAATTTGTAATACTTATCGGGTTGGCTGAAACATCTGTATTATCCGGTTCAAGTTTACCGTTATTCCATACATACCAGTGTGTCTCAAGATATTCACCGCTTCCGGTTGGTATGTATTTATCATACGACAATTTTGAATATTCTTCTCTTGGCTTATAATTATAGTACTTATCAGCCGGATTAAATCTGTGGGATTCTTCGGAACAGATCCATTTTCCCTCGAACACATTATTAAGTTCATCCCACTCATTAAACATGCCTGTGTTAGGATCATAATGATAGTAGATGAATTTATCAGCCATACCGTATTCATTTACACCTGAAGTAACGCAAAGATCTTTATAGCCGTCATAGTCATAATCCACGGAAAAGACAAGATCGTTAAAATAAAGCGGATATTTCAGGGGAATGTTCTGAACCACAGAATCGCCGTTCATACACTGAACAGAATCAGATGTGATACGGAAATAACGCAGATCAGCCTCATTTTCCTCCTCGTTTCCACGGCCACCGTATTTCTTAGCGTGCGTCCTGCTTTTTAATACCGGCCGGTTCTTCTGATCAAACTCATAGACCTCGTCTATTTCAAATTCGCTGTACCATACGCCCTTTTCTGTTTTTCTGTCAGTCTGCTCGGTACAGTCAGCTGTTTTTTCCAGAGAAACAGGTATGATATTATCTTTCTCCCATTTAAATTCCGCTTTGCAGATATATGATGCAGCATAATTATAGTGCTCGGTGTAAGTCAGTTTTATTTTTTTATCAGAAAACTCAGTATCGATACCAAATCCAAACAGTCCGTCAAGTTTGTCCGTCTTCACAAACTCTCCTTTATTCCCGTCCCACAGCCAGCATTCGCCGCCGTAGTGTCTGAATTCTGACGGAGTATCGTACAGGAACAGATCTTCGTGACCGTCAAAATTAAAATCTTCATATCTTCCTTCCGGTTCACTTTCAACTTCATGTTCAGAAGTCACTTCCGCCATTTTCTGACCG
>CADAPI010000322.1 GCA_902789705.1 uncultured Ruminococcus sp. | reverse complement strand
TTACAGGTTCAGCAGGTTAGTGAAGCATCTGAGAATAATGAGCAGGGCGTTGAGTATATCATCGAGAAGAATAGTGAGACTACCGAGACAGCCGACAGAATCGTTAAGGTTGCTGAGGAGAACAGCGGTAATGCTCAGGAGATCAATGATATAATTGATAAGTTCAACTGCTAAATGAGAGTTAACCACTAGATATATGTATATATCATTGAGTGTAGCACAAGTTTTTAATAATATGTATATATACTATAGAAAAGTCAGGGGAAAAAGCAATATTTTCCTTGACTTTTCTTGCTTGTTCTGTTATTCTACCCTAGTCGGCGCATGCCGGGCTTTTTTTATTGTGCAAAAATGAGAGTTGTTTTCTTTATTATTGGATTAATTCTTGTGATGCGCATACGAGACAGGCGGTCATTTTAACGCTTGGGATTGCTTGTTTCAAAAAGCCGAAAGTGTTCATATATTATGAACATATACAATTAAAGATGGAGGTGGAAGTTGTGCGAGTTAAGATCACATTGGCGTGTACAGAATGTAAACAGCGTAATTACAATCTGACAAAGGACAAAAGAGTTCACACAGAGCGTATGGAAACCAAGAAATATTGTCCGTTTTGTAAGGCACATACCTTACACAAAGAGACCAAGTAATAGTACGGAGGTGATTTGAAATGGCAAATGAAAAGGAAACAGCTTTAAAAAGAAGCTATTTCACTGAACTCAAAGCAGAATTCCGTAAAATTGTTTGGCCTGATAAGGCGCTTTTAGGAAAGCAATCGGTAGCAGTTATTCTTGCTGCGGTAGCAATCGGTGTAATAATCGCTGCGATCGATTGGGTTATGCAGGTCGGATTGTCATTTATTATCGGTTAATGTGGAGGACATATTATGGCAGATGTTGAAAGAAGTAGCGAAGCAAAATGGTATGTAGCCCACACTTATTCAGGATATGAGAATAAGGTTAAAGTCGATATTGAAAAGACTATCGAGAACAGAAAGCTTCAGGATCAGATATTCGAGGTTAAGGTTCCGCTTCAGGATGTAGTGGAGCTCAAGAACGGCGTTAAGAAATCTGTATCAAAGAAGTTGTTCCCGGGATATGTTCTTATCAACATGATCATGAACGATCAGACTTGGTATGTTGTAAGAAATACTCGTGGTGTTACAGGATTTGTTGGTCCGGGATCAAAGCCGGTGCCACTTACTGAAACAGAAATGAGAAATCTCGGAATCAACGTATTAAATGGAGCTAAAGCTCCAAAGGTAGAGATCAATGTAAATAAGGGAGATACCGTTAAGGTTGTTTCCGGCGCATGGGAGGGAACGGTCAGCACCGTTACCGACATCAACGAAGGTCAGCAGACCGTTACACTTGAGGTTGATATCTTTGGACGTGCTACATCTGTTGAGATCAGTTTTATGGATGTTGTTAAAGTGGATTGAAAAAGATCATAGTGAAGGCGGTCGAAAGACTAAGCCTGAAATTAAAGAGTTTTGTAAACAAAGTGGGAGGGTATATCCCGTTTGACCACATGAATTAGGAGGAAATTAAAATGGCTAAGAAAGTAGAAGGTTATATTAAATTACAGATTCCTGCAGGCAAGGCAACTCCTGCACCACCGGTTGGACCGGCTCTTGGTCAGCATGGTGTTAACATTGCCGAGTTCACAAAGCAGTTTAACGCAAAGACAGCAGATCAGGGTGATATGATCATTCCTGTTGTTATTACTGTATATGCTGACAGAAGTTTCAGTTTTATTACTAAGACTCCACCGGCTGCAGTTTTATTAAAGAAGGCATGCAAGATTCAGAAAGCATCAGCAGTTCCTAATAAAACTAAGGTTGCTACAATTTCTAAAGCTGAGGTTCAGAAAATCGCAGAGCTTAAGATGCCTGATTTGAATGCAGGTAGTATTGAAGCAGCTATCAGCATGATTTCCGGAACAGCCCGTTCAATGGGAATCGTTGTTGAGGAGTAGAGAACTTAACGAGAACAAGCCGAAGGCGCGGTTCGAGTTTAGTCGTAACCCTGTCGACGCCCTTAGCGAA
>CADAPI010000321.1 GCA_902789705.1 uncultured Ruminococcus sp. | reverse complement strand
TCTTCAGGTGTACGGTGAGCTGACATTACATGGATCTCAAACTCAACACCAAAATTCTTAAGTTCCTTTGCCGCATCCTTAACTACAGGAAGATCACTGTCACTGCCCATAATTATAGCTACTTTCTTTGCCATGTCTGAAATAACCTCCTAAAACAAATATAACTGCGACATAGTCACAGTTATTAGAATACAATATATCTATAAAAATTTACACGTATGCTGTTACTTGAAGAACATGAAGAAGAAAATGATATTCTGTAATTCATAACAACACCTCATAAATCTGATTATACAGTCGTCTAAAAAATATTATACAATATTCTATCCGTTTTTTCAACAGTTTTGTCAAAAAAAAATTTATAAAACTTGACCTTAAAAAAACAGTTTTTTATACATTACATCAAAACAAAACCCCGGAACCTTTGAAGCGGGTTCCGGGGAATCAGTTTTAATACGTTTAGGAAAAGCTGATTTATGAATAAATCAGCATGGGGCACCGGGGCGAATCCCCGCAAATCCAATACTCCGGAAATCCGGCAAAGCCGGATTTCCGTTTTTATCAGTGTTTCCTTAATATTTTACTGTTACTTCTTTTCTGCTGCAAGAGCCTTGTCTGATTTACGTACAAGGAAGAGTGAAAGAAGAAGAGCAACTATATAAAGTGCTATTGTGAAATAAAGAACGTTCTGATATCCTACAGGGTTGATCAGGATAGCCTTGCCTGTAGCATCAGTACCGTGTTCAATAAACTCACCTGAGTGGTTTACAATGTATGTAGCAACCTGATTTCCTGTGAGGCCGGCAAAAGCCCATGCTGAAAGTGTGATACCGTGGATAGCGGAAATTGAGCTCATTCCGTAGTGGTCAGAAAGAAGTGTAGGAACGTTTGAGAAGCCGCCGCCGTATCCAGCGTTTACAATGAAGATGAGTGCAAGTACGAGGAAGATAAGAAGTCCGTTGCCTTCGCCGTTCTTGATACCCTGAGTTAACATTACAAGACCTGTAAATGCGATAGAAAGAATAAAGATGAGCTTGTAGATAGTGTTTCTGTCCTTCATTGTATCAGCCCATGCAGAGAAACCAAGACGTCCGCCTGCATTGAATACTGCTGAAATAGTAGAGATAAGACCTGCATAAGCTACGAGACCTACACACTTAACGATCATCTTTTCCTGTGAGATAAGAGCAAGACCGCATGTAATGTTGATGTAGAACATTACCCAGATGCCAATATAGTTTGTGATTGGCTTTGTCTTAAGAGTAGCCATGATCGATGGCTTTTCACCCTTGCCTGTAGGTTCAACCCAGCCGGCAGGCTTTGCAAGGAGAAGATGACCAACGAACATCATAACGAAGTAAACACCTGCAAGTATGAAGAACATCTTGTAGATACCTGTTTCACCGAGGCCTTCGAGCATACCCTGCATGATTGGTGAAGCGATAGCCTTGGCAGCACCGAAACCGGCAACAGCAAGACCTGTTGCGAGACCTTTACGGTCCTGGAACCAGAGCATAAGTGTCTTTACAGGTGAAAGATAACCTGTACCAAGACCTATACCCATGATAAAGCCGTAGCAGATATAAATGCCTACAAGAGCAAGAGGACTGCCCTTATGTAAACCGCCGTATCTGATGAAAAATCCTGTTCCGGCCATACCTACTGAAAAACAGATAGTAGCGATAAGAGATGATTTGTGGATATCCTTTTCAACAACGTTGCCGAGGAAAGCCGCAGACATTCCGAGGAAGAAGATAGCGAAGCTGAATGCCCATTCAACCGCACCCTTTGAATAGCCGATATACTCTGAAATTTCCTGTGAGAAGATCGACCAGCAGTAAACCGTACCGATACTGCAGTGCAGAAGCAGTGCGGGAATAGCGGCACGCACCCATTTGTTTGAACGCCAGCCACTATTAGTTGTGGTTTCATTACCCATTGAGTAACACTCCTTTATCAAATTTTGCAACAGGGTTTACGCCCGACGCATATATGATTTATTATACCAAAAATCGGCTTTTTAAACAATAACATTTCGGTTACAAATC
>CADAPI010000320.1 GCA_902789705.1 uncultured Ruminococcus sp. | reverse complement strand
ATCCATATCAGTTTCAGTTGTTTCTTCAGAAATTAAAGCGGCATCGTCATCAGCGATATTGCTTTTATCCATAATCGGACCGCATCCTGCAAGCGAAAGAGATGCTGCAAGTGCAGTGCATATTAATTTACGTTTCATTTCTCTGTTCTCCCTTCTCCCTTTTTGGCCTATCTGATAAAGATCATATTTCTTTTAAGCTATTGACTTTTACCTGCTGTTTATGATATAATATTCCAAGTGCTTTTCAAAAAGTATATATAATTCTGGGGCATAGCCAAGCGGTAAGGCAACGGACTTTGACTCCGTCATTCCCGGGTTCAAATCCCGGTGCTCCAATTAAACATCCTTCATGATCAACGTATTTACCAGATCTGAAGGATGTTTTTTTTATAAGTATATTTCTTAATGTAGTTATGCCCGTTTCCGAATGTGTTATAAACTTCAGTTAAACAAGATCTTTACGACCGTCCTTGAATGCCATCATCATTTCGTTGGTAAGGCTGTTCCTGCCAGGCTGAAGAACAACATCCTCACGCTTCACCCATTCAGCATACTGCAGTTCATTTTCATCCATTTTTATCTCTGTGCTGCCGTCAACTTCACAGAAGAATCCGGCAAGAAGATCACTGGCCATTCCCCACGGCTGTGACTTGTAGTATTTAATATTCTTTACGCGAACACCTGTTTCCTCCATTACCTCTCTGGCAACAGTCTCCTCCAGTGTCTCGCCTATTTCAGTAAAGCCAGCAACAAGCGCATTGTGCTGATAACCCTTTCGGTATCTTGTAATAAGAATTCTTTCTCCGTTAATAACACCTACAATAACCGCAGGCATAATGCGCGGATAAGCAGTATTACCGCATTCAGGACATACCATTGCCCTTTCCTTTTCAGATTTGTTCATTCTGTTTCCGCATCTGCCGCAGAAAGTAAAATCGCGGTACCAGTCACTAAGATGCTTTCCGGTCATTATAGCAAATTTATGATGCTTCTCGGCATCCTCTAAGTCGCGTATCGCTCTTACGTCAGTAAATTTATATCCCGGAATCTCATCCTTAAATGAACGCGCAAGGAAATAAGCAGTATCATCAAGTCTGAAAAGAAAAACAAGTTCCTTATCCATGCCAACTTCCTCAGCACTCGGTATTCTGAACCATCCGTTTGTATCAGCAAGAACTTTCGGTCCGTCAAATACAAGAACCGGACTGTTCGGCGAAGGAACAGCTTTCAGGTCGTACTGATTATTAAGTTTATGCGGGTAAATGTCCTGTATCATAATCAAAAATTCCTTTCCTTTAAAAACTCCAGAAGTCCTTTGCATCCTTCCTCAATATCACTGTAAGCCCTTCTGAAATCACCGCTGTACCACGGATCAGAAACATCATCTGACCTGCCGGCAAAAGTCAGCATTTTATAGATCTTATCTTCTTTACTGTTACCAAGAATGCGTTTCATATTACGTATATTCATGGTGTCCATACCTATAAAGTAATCGTACTTGTCACCGTCTGAAGCCTGCAGTTGCACCGCACACTTACCATCCGCACTTATCCCGTGCTTCTTAAGTTCAGCCTTAGCAGGTGGATAAACCGGATTTCCCTGCCCGTGCCAGATCTCCTCCGTACTCGTAGCACTTGACGCAACAAATATCTCATCTGACAAGCCCGCTTCATTGACAAGCTTCCTCATTATAAATTCAGCCATCGGCGAACGGCATATGTTGCCGTGGCAGACAAACATAACTCTAATCATACGTTTTTTCCTCTCTGATTTGCTCTGTATTGCCGTATTTTGCGCGGTATATCGCAGCTTATTTTTCCTACTACCAATTTGGCAGAACGGGGCGAATACTACAAAACGCGGCAAGTTTTAGCAAACTGCGGACATCGTTAGTAGTAAAATAGTAGTAGAAATCGGGGTGTTTTACTACTAAGGATTTTTGCGGAGTATTATATCAAACATCAATGTTGCAGTCTACTCCATCGATTGGAGTGTAGAAAACGCTTTCCTCATCGGATAAACCTTTCTCCATCTTATATCGCTCTACACGAGTGATAGG
>CADAPI010000319.1 GCA_902789705.1 uncultured Ruminococcus sp. | reverse complement strand
ACATCACTTTTTTTCATTCCGGCAATAACACAGCAGTTAAGAAAATGCTCATATGAATTCTGATGATTCGGTTTTGGAGTGATCTGCATTATCCTGTGCGCGGAGACAAGTTCTGTTTCCGTACTAAGAAAATTCTCACATACGCTGTACGGACTGTCATCTATCCAGACTATTTCATATGAAACATGCGGCACATTTAGACGCTTCATAAGAGCAGATGCAATGACTTCATTAAAAGGTTCCTGTTCAAAAGGATCACTTCCTGCTTTCAAAAGAATTCGTTTTCCGTCAGATATCTTCCAGCGTTTTTTCAGCCATCCGTCTGATGTGTTATCAGGTGAAATAAAACTCATATTTTCTGAAACCACACCGCCAAAAAGAATATTACCTATATCTTCAGAAAAATCATTTTCAAAGAAATTCATATCATCCCAGGTAAGAGATGTTCCGGCAGGTTTTATCCAGTAGTGATCGGATAAACTCAGTCCGTAGCTTTTGGTGAGGAGTAAGCGTGCATTGCTGATGCCAAGGTTATCAAGTGCATTTTTCAAACCCGAACGGCTGGCAGGTATCGAACGTCCCGTCCACCATTCATTAAGGGCACGGTGATCTGCATTTCCTTTTTTCGCTGTACCTGGAGGCAGATGATCAGCATTTATGACATCACCGATCTTTGAAATACCACCAATCATTTCATTTATAAACACCTCGGCAACTTCGGTATTCTTATGCATCAGCACATATTTTGATTCCACTGCTTTCACTCCTTCCTGAACAACTTATACTGAAACAGCAGAGTCCCGCATAAGAACTCTGCTGTTTCTTATTATTTAATTATAGTGATTCAAATTATTCTTGTCAATGGAACATAATGTCAGAGTTTTAACTCACGTAATGTGATAAATCCCCGCATCCTTTACCTTTTCGCCGGTAATCTTTTCGAATGCCTTTTTGTATGCTTCGAGCTGGTTCTGATATTTCACATCGAGGGCGTTTCCGTCTGCGTTGGTTTTGTAGTCCACGATGCGCCACTCGCCTGCTTTGCGGTACACAACGTCCATTATGCCGTTTACCACGGTCGGCGAATCTGCCGTTTCATCCATGTAGCAGAACGGAACTTCCGTATGACATTCCTCTGCAGAAAGCAGTTCGGAAAGGATATCCTGCGGAACATTATTCTTCTGAGGATAACCGCCGCCACGGATAGTTTCCGCTGCTTCGATAAGTGCTTTGCGGTATCTCTCCAAGAGTTCTGCGTCATCATCTTCGGTCTGATATTCGCATAGAATACCTGCTGCAAGATCTTCGACTGAACCTTTGTTTCCGGAGGACACCATGACTTCCATGAGTCTGTGTATCATCGTTCCGAAAAGCGGAGAATGGAGGCCGGATGTTGCACTTGCGGTATCTTCCGCTCCTGAATTCTTATCTGTATCAAGTCCTTCAGCATCAGTTTCCGTATCTTCAAGAGAAGAAACAACTATCTCTTCTTCCTTTATCTTTGGTGCAAGTTTAAGCCTGCTCGGATTTTCATTCAGGTATGTTCCCTTTTCAGCTGATCTGTCGGCAAACACCGATACGGACTCTGCCTTTTCGTAAAGATCTGATGCGGCAGTGACTTCTTTTTCTGTTATTCTTTCATCGGTCAGCTCGTCAATGACAGTTCCTATATCAGCGGTATGTGCAAGCAGGCTATTATAAACTATCAGAACATTTGCAGCTCGTGTTGCCGCAACATAAACAGTTCTCTTATCTTCTTCATCAAGAGCATCTTTTTCATTTTGAACTTCATCCGGAAACTCTGAAGTTTTAAAGTAAACCGTCTTACTCTGTCCGAATTTTCCGTTATTTACTTCAAATACATAACCGGACGTCCCTGTCTCATTATATTCTATTCTGTTTTCCGGAGTCGCGCCTTTATGTCCGGCAGCAGCAAGAATAACCACCGGTGCTTCAAGTCCTTTCACCTTATGAAGATTTGCAAGGTGAACACAGTCTCTGCTATCCGAAAGACTGAGGCAGCGTTCCTCACCTGAGTCTCCTGAAAGAAGATTTCTGATAAATGCAGCTCCGTCAGATGCAGAGGCTGCAGCACCACTGCTTTCAGCTGCACGAAGAAGTTCAAGAGCATAAAACAGCACTTCAAGATTTTCAGAACTTACTTTTTCAAATATTCTGAATCTGTCCATTATCATCGAGAAAACCACAGCCGGTGATAGTTCAGCTGCTGATTTTCTCATATCACGAAGAACTGAAAGAAACTCTGCAACATTTGCAGATCTGTCTGAACTGCTTTCATTCAACCGCATTCCTGCATCGAGTGAGAGCTTACATTTGCGTTTGTCTGAACAGATATTATTCGCGAAATTTATAAGATCATCCTGAAAAAATCCTGGTATTTTACATACAAGTGCAGAATAAACCGCTATATTGTTTTCAGTATCAGCTATTGCCGAATAAATACTGCTTACCGCTGCAAGCGCTTCATTTCCTTTAAAAGGAACACTTCCTTCCACTCTTGTCGGAATATTCAGCTCATCAAGTCTCTTCATTATCGGATCAAGCCGACTCTTTGAAGAAGTGATTACCATTATATCACTGTGTCGTATCTTTCTCGGCTCGTCCTCTTTCGGAGTTTTTATAAGATATTTTTCATTGTCAGTAATCGTTGAGATGATTCTTCCGATCACAAGCGGATCTGACTGATCCGGATATTCCTCAAGCATCTTGCCGCTGTAGGAAATATATGAATATGCTCCCTCAAGCGTTCCCGGTTCATCCGCCTTTGTAAACGGAATCTCTTCGAATCTGCTCTGATAAGGTGTATCTTCCGGAAGCAGAGTGGTGAACGTTTTATTGAAATAATCAAGAAGTCCGCTTCGTGAACGGAAATTTCTTGTAAGTTTCAGGACATCACCTGCTCCTTCCCCGAACAGCTTTCTTACATTAAGGAATGAAGTCACATCCGCACTTCTGAAACGGTATATAGACTGCTTCGGATCCCCTACAATAAACAGCGAGCCCTGCTTAGGTCTGCATTGTCTCCAGTCTGCCACCGGTTCTTCCGCAGTCAGATAGAAGAACACTTCTGCCTGCATAGGATTGGTATCCTGAAACTCATCTATGAGGAAATAACTGTGCCTGTCGTAAATGTACTTTATTAGTTTGCCTTCGCCTTCAGCATCCTTTTTCAGCATATTGCGGAGATAGAAGAGGTAATCAAAATACGAAAGCTTTCCGTTTTCACGCATATGTTTCTCAGCAACCGGTATGCATTCTTTCAGGAATGATACGGATATACCGTACTGCATTGAATCAAAGGAACTGATAATGTCCTTGACATCTGACTTCAGTATTCTTGTCCTTTTGCTTACCTCCGGAAACACACCGGCCAGTTCATCCGGATATAAAGTGAGCGCCTCTTTTTTCACCCTTATTTTTGAAAAGCTTTCGAGTGCTTTTTTTACAGCATGAAAATTTCTGGTCCAGCTCTTCTTTATCATAACCAGATTTTTGCTTAAGTTCTTCCAGACAGCATCCGGTTCTTCATCATACATAAGCTCTTCTGCGTGATTTTCAAGGCAGGAAAAAGCCCTGATCAGTTTTCTTTTTTCAGTTTCAAACGCCTCTTCCGGTTCCCTGTGTACTGAATTAAACATCTGTGCAAGTCCTGCCAGTTTTTCATCGTATTCATCTGAACAGATTTTCACGTATATCTGCCTGTATACTGCTTTTGCTTCCTCATCACTTATTATAGATGAATCAGACGGAATACCGGCTACTGTCGGATGCTCGGAAAGGATCATGTTACAGAATGCGTCAATGGTACCCATAAAACACAGATTGATATTTTTAAGTGCTTTTTCACAGAGAGCTCTTGATTCTTCTGTCGGTTTTCCAAGCTGTCCTGCACGATCAGTATCTTTCCACTCCTGATCAGGTCTGCTTCTTTCCGTGAGTTTATTCTGGAATCTTTCGTAGAACTCACCCGCTGCAGCCTTGGTAAAAGTGATCGCACAAATCCTGTTTATCTCCATACCATGTTCGATCATTGATACCATTCGGTTGACAAGCATAGTCGTCTTGCCGGAACCTGCACCCGCTTCGACAAAGAAGTTTCTGTCAGTCTCTGCAACTATCCTGTTTCTTGCAGCGCTGTCAGCATCAAAACCTGCCGCATTACTCATTTCATTCATCTCCTTCCGTTTCTTTACCGCATATTGTGATGTATTTGCAGTATCTGCAGGCGTTATCATCACCCGTACATTCAAATGATGAGCTTTCAAGTGCAGTTTTAAATAAATCAAGCTTTTCAGCAAACGCCTTCTTCATTTCATCATCATATCTGCAATGTATTGTTTCATCTGCACTGATAAATCTGTACTGTCCTTCACGAACCTGGTATCCGGCCTTTTCAAGCAGATATGAATAAACTACGACCTGAATGCATGATTCGATATCGTCTTCCTGTTTATCGACTTTGTTTCCGGTCTTATAATCAATAACGATACAGCTGCCGTCACTTAATCTTTCAACTCTGTCAGGATATCCTGTCAGTTTTATACCGCTTTCATGTGTACATGACAGTTTTTCTTCCTTGATAAGTACTTCATTATGCGGATCAGAATTATATGCATTCTGCATCATTTCAGTAAAATCAGCCTTCACAGCGGTCGTACTTCCGCTTATTATCACAGGATGCTGACTTACATACCGGTCAAAATATTCTTCAGAAAGTGCTATGAATTCCGTCAGAGACATATCCGGTTTATCTGCAAGTCTTTCCATGAGCTGATGAGCAATAGTACCCTTATCTTTTGAAGATACTGTTTCAAAATTATTATATTCCTTCGGTTCTGCTATTCCGAGCACATGAGCGAACATGAATTTCCTGCGGCATTGAAAGAAAGTCAGAAGTGCAGAAGGTGAATATTCAAGACCGAGTATAATATTCGTTTCAATATTTTCAGGAACATGCTCTTTATATTTATCCGCAGAAATATACTTTCCTTCGTTATATGCCTTTCCTATCTCACGGACAGATGACACAGACGGATCAAAATATCCTGTCTTTTCTATCTTCGCATTCATATCATCCCATGAAATACTGCTTCCATGTATCTTTCTGAGAAGATCGTAGATCACAGAAGATGCGTTATCCTTTTTAAGTTCCGAAACATTCATTCCCGGATATGAAACAGTGACACTGCAGTCCAGACCGCCGGCAAAAAGAATAAGATCGTTGAAATTTTCCGTTTTTCTCTTTATCTTTTCACCCGAAGTCATACGGGATGCTGCTTCACCGAACAGCTCGTAATCGGAATTGAGTATCAGGTAATTCTCAGTCGGTGAGCCCGGATATTTTGATGCCGCCATTCCGGCTATGTACAGGTTCTTTCTGAGATTCTGGAACGCGCCTTTTATATCCGTGATGTGAAGCGCACCACCCGTACTGCTCTGCTGACAAACGTTCATACCGAGAAGATCATTTATAACGTCGGAAACACTCTGACCGGCAGAGCGTACCGTTCTTATCTGATCACAGATAGATGAAAGAGCCGACCTGTCGAGTGTCATAACAAGTGATTCCGTATAAGTTGCATTTCCTTTTCTTATACGTGAATATTTACGTAAGAACTCTTCCGGAGCAAGAGCAAGCTCGCGTGCTGCGACCTTTACAAGC
>CADAPI010000318.1 GCA_902789705.1 uncultured Ruminococcus sp. | reverse complement strand
TGCAGCATCGGAACCCTCTTCTGCGACGTAGTCTGCGAGATCATCCGGCTTTATTCCTGCCCAGGTATAAAACGTATCAGCAGTACGCACTGTCACTGAAACACTGTCCGGAACGATTTCAAGCATCTTTCCGAGAAGCTTTGCCTTGTATTCCGGAGTGGTGTATTTTCCGCCGTGCTGCTCGCCCCATTTACCCACAAATCCGCTTTCTATGTACATGAGGATATCTTCGTAGTCATCGAGGAAATGATCTTCGTGTATCTGGTCGATGTGGTGGAAGACCTGTTCGAAGGTTGCAGGCTCAGGATTATCTTTTCCGTTTATATCGTAGCGGAAGCGCATACCAACCGTGCATCCGTTTTTGCGGCAGTTTTCAAGTGTGCCTCTTATCCCTTTGAAAAATGCCTCATCAAGGTCGTAGTCGGTGCCTTCGGTATATTTTCCGGCCGCATCAGTTTTTCCGTTTGCACCGGATGAAAATGCGGATATATCCACGAACATGACAACAAGGCTGCCCTTCGGATCGTGTACCGGAGTATCACCTGGTTTGCAAACATACCAGACTGAATTTGTGTATCCCGCTCCCGGATTATTGATAGTTTCTGCACAGTCTTTGTAACTTATCCCCGAATCTTTTAAGGTTCCGGTACTCGCAGCCGAAACAGTGAGATCATTTATAACTTCCGTTTGACTGCTGTACAGTGATAATGCAGGTGCAGTTAAACATATTGCTGTGACAAGACTTATGATCGGTTTAATACTGTTTTTCATTTGCATTCCCCCTGTTATCTGCCTTTAAGGATATCATCATAAAACTTTTTTCCGCTTTTGTACTTTTACTTAATTTTAGTACGAAACAGTGGAAAAGTCAACCTGGCTGCCAGTGCAGCCAGGTTTTATAAGTAGCACCATCAAAACTTTGTTTTGATGGTACCTTTTCTTATCACTGCAGCTTGATCTGCTGCAGTAAATACGAAGTAAAATGCACCGGATCCGGTGAGTTTATGCATTTTAAGTGCAACTCATGCCCGAATCCGGTGCATCTTGTTTCTTACCTCTTTTTTACGAAACGGATTTATGATATACTGAAAATACAGACAGGAGGTATGAAAATGAAGTTTCGGATTTCTGTTTCAGATGAAAAACAAAGCTTAGTGGAAAAATTTCTTGCGGAACACGGTATTGAGATCGGTGAGGATGCGGAATATGTGATTTCGGAATCTTCAGGATATGCCTCTTTCCTTGCGGCGCGCGGCAAAGACAGGGAGGCTGTCCGGATATCTGCAGATGAGGTCGTGTTTATCGAATCTTTCGGGAAGGATATCGAGATACACACCCTTAAGGATACATACTATTCACAGGATCGTATCTATCAGCTTGAAACAAAGCTTGATCCGAAGGAATTTTTAAGGATAAGCAAGTCGGTCATCATTTCACGGAAACATGTGAAAAAGATACGACCGGCGCTTTCGATGAAATATGTACTTACAATGACTGACGGAACTCTGGTGGATGTGACGAGAAGCTACTACAGCGAGTTCCGGAGATTCTTTGATTTCTGACAAGGAGGAATGAAAAATGGGAATTATGAAATCTTTACTTATAGTCGTTGCTGCTGCGGCAGTGATAATACTTGGCCTTTGCATTTACCTTTATAACAGGCGCCTTGACAAGATAGCCAAAGGTGAGGCGCGCGGAACACATACTTCAGTTCCGGAACCTAAAATGACAGCTCTTATAGTATATCTGGCTTTTATTTTTCTGATAGTATGGATCACTCTGATCAACAGTCAGCGTATCACTTCGCAGTCGGAAAATTATATTGACGATATCATGGATCTGAAAGCGGAAATATCTGATCTGCGCCGTGAAATAGAAGAAAACGCTACACATTTCAGACGCATTTCATATGTTACGAGAAATGCTGATTTTAAAGAAAAGATGGTTGATATAGTCTATACCATTGAACTGAAAGAATATTCAGATGACACCAAAGTAACGGTAAACATCGACGGAACAGATGTCGCTCTTGAAAAATATGCTCCGGGACTTTACAGCGGTTCATTCAGGACAGATATGCATCTACATTAATTGCCGGAGGAAATATACGCTTTGAAGGCGGTTATTTAGTCGAAGCTGAAGACCCGGAGAATATTGAATCGATAAAAGTAACCTACATGGCAGGAAGCGAGGATATTAAAACAGTAGATATAACTGAAGATTTCCGTAACGGTAACACGATAAACTGCGATAAGATCACTACTAAAGATAATACGATTTCATTCAGATTTGAAGTTGTAACAAAGAGCGGACTTAAACTTGTTGATACTCACAACGTATGCCATAAGGATCTTCCGGGATATCCGGATGATCATAAAGCAGTCTATGATCCTGACGGTAACAAACTGTGGGACAGCATGACTTCAGAATTCCTGAGCGAGAATGATCCTGCACCGTAATAGTTCAACTTGATAAAACCGCGAAAATATGGTACAATTATAGTTCCTGCAGTGTTTGTAAAGGAGTCGCTGATCAGTGCCTGTGAGTGCTAACGTACTCTTCAGGTGCTATCCGAAGTAAACCGAAAGGAATAGATGAGATGACTGTTATAATCGCAGAAAAACCGAGTCTTGGAAGAAATATCGCTGCGGCAATAGGCGGTATGTCAAAGAGGGACGGATTTCTGGAAGGCAACGGATATATCGTTACATGGGCGTTCGGCCATCTGTTTACTCTGGCTGATATAGAAACCTACAATCCTCTTCCTGAAGGGGAAAAATACTGGACACTTAAGAACCTTCCGTGTTTCCCTGAATCGTACAGATTTGAACTGAAAAAAGATACATCAGGCAGGCAGGACGACGGTGT
>CADAPI010000317.1 GCA_902789705.1 uncultured Ruminococcus sp. | reverse complement strand
ATCCTATCTGTCAGAAGCCACACAGGAAATTGTTGCAGAGTGTACCGAAGATAGCGGAATAAACATCAAAATAGCAAAGAAGCTCAGAGAAGCGGCTGAGAGTGACGGATATATTGACCGTAACACCGTCCACAGCATCATATACCCTGATAAAGAAGATTCAAAAACAAATGAGAAAAGCGTTAAGATCAGCACTTCTACATACGCAAAGTACTTCAAACGAGGTACTAAACCAAAAGAAATAACAGAAACAATTGAAAAAGCTCTTGAATTCTATTTTAAGAACATGACGTAAAGGAGAAGACTATGAAAAAGATAATAACAGCATTATTCTGCACAGCATTCGCACTCAGCATGACAATGACAGCTTACGCTGCCGAAGCACTTGACCGTGACTATATCGAAGCCGAGATATGGGAAGATATCTGGAATGGCAAGAGCGATAACGGACTTGACTACCCGGAGGCATCGTACAAGCATCATCTTCTCGACCAGTGGATCAGTGAAAACTACGGTTCCGACGACTACGACTGGAACGAGATCGGTGAGCTGAAATATGAGTACAAGCGTTACTATCAGGATCTTATCGAGGAATGGGACTTCGAGGACGACGATAACGGCAACTGGACTATCGGAACTGAGGACAACCATTACAGCTTCACGATGCTGAATGATACCTGGCAGATGATCGACAAGAACGGCAACACGGTTGACAGCTTCCCTCCTTTCAGCACACTGGAGGACGAGGAAGATGAGTCTGAAAGTACTGACAGCTACGAAATACAGGACGACGGCGAAGAAAGTCCGAGAGTTATCGGTACAGTCACAGGCGAAGCAGCTTCCGAACCGGACAGTGCTGAGGTAACAGAAGAAAGCAGTACTCCTGACAGTACGAAAACAGATAAAGGAATAAATCCTGTTCCGATAACTGTCGGAGCTACACTTGTAGGCGGAGTCGGTGTCGCAGGATATCTTGTAAATAAGAAAAGAAGGAAGTGATCTTATGGTATTTAACAGTAAAGAAACCATTTTCGGCGCACCTGTCTGGTCAGTAGACACCGATACTCAGACGGTAACACATAAGAAGCAGAAAAAAGGCAGAATCGAACGCTACGTCTTCCATACCGATCAGATACGCTATCATCTGCATTACCTTGAAGACGAACACCCGGAACGCTTACAGAAGCTTGTGGACGACGGCGAGATATACAAATACCTTGATGATCTTGATACCAAGGTAACAGATGCAGTCTGCCGGCAGACCGAGCTTCTCATGGAAAGCAGCAAGGAGTACCGGATAGCAAATGAAGTCGGAAATCTCTATAAGGTCGGTGCTATCGGCAATATGCTCCGTATGCAGGCCCGCAGAGCGGTCTTCGATGCTATGGTTTATGTGTGAGGTATGGCCATGAACTGTGAACAATGCGGAAGCGAAATACCCAAAGGCGAAACATACTTCAAACATCAGGGATCAGAACGATGCTTCTGCTCGATAGACTGTCTTACCGACTGGATGATATACGATCATCTTCTTACAATCGAAACATGCGGTGAAGATGATGACGAGTGAAGAATATATTGAAGAATTACGCAGAAACGGCGTTATGCTAGTAAAAACGGACGGGTCTCTTATGGAGATTCCGTCCGGATTTTTAGAGCTGGCTATGCAGGAGTGCTGCTCCTTTCCTCATGCCAGCTCTGTTGTTTATGAAATTGTTGATCCGCAGGATAGCGAGCATACTGAGCTGAAAGTATGGGACTGCGGTTTTGTAGAATGAAAAAAGCGGATAGATTGCCTTGTAAAAAGGACATCTATCCGCTTTTTGTTATCATTAAGCTCCGGCTTTCTCGAAGCTGTTCAGCACCTGCTGATCTGAGAATGATGAAAGCTTTCCGTCAGACCATTCGATAGAAACCACATCAAAATCATCTATGTAAATTATCGTTGCCGTTGAATCTATCGGATAATCGCTGGTAATGCTTTTTGTCATTCTAATCTTTTCACCGACTGTAATTGCATCTAACATCGTAGTAACCTCCTGAAAAACACACTTTCACAATTATACTACAGCAAGCGCCAGGTGTCAAGCAGAA
>CADAPI010000316.1 GCA_902789705.1 uncultured Ruminococcus sp. | reverse complement strand
AAAATACATAAAAATGACAGCTGTCCGATATGCGGCAAAAAGAAGACCATTACTGAAATAGAGGAATTTGACTACGAAGACTTCTGCGGTATCACCAAACAGCGTGAGGAAGAAGCGGAAGTTGAAGGTATTGAACCGAAGGAACTGAAGCGCCGTATCGATGACGGGGAAAAGATCACGATAATCGATGTGCGTGAACCTCATGAAAGGGCAATCGCCAAATTCCCGGATGCAAAGGTTATCCCTATCGGTCAGCTTGAAAGAAGACAGAACGAACTTGACACTTCTGTTGATACTGTTTTTGTCTGCAAGGAAGGAAAGCGCAGCATTCTTGCTGTGAATACTCTGCGTGAAGCAGGCTACACAGGTCCGCTTTATAATCTCAAAGGCGGCACCAATGCATGGGCAAGGGAAGTTGATAAGGACTTCCCGGTATACTGATATGGTAAAGAGAACGGGGTAAAACTCTTTATTATAAGGAAACGCAGATCAGTGTTTCCATAAATATAGTAAACGAAAAATATATTTTTCGTTTACTATTAGCCGATATGCAGGGAGCAAACGTAGTTTGCGGATCTGCAAGGCAATATTAATAAAATAATTATAGTGAATGCAAAATTCTTTTTTGCGTTCACTATAATTATTATTTATCAGGAGGTAGACGTTATGTCTAAAGAAGTAAAAAATGACTCAATAGTTGCTCTCGGCAAAAAGGCAGCATATAACCTTGCCGACGTAAACAAGACAAGACCGCAGTACGGCGCCCTTACTCCTAAGTGGGTTACCAAAGTTCTCGAATTCAAAGGACTTGATTCAGGTATTTACAGAATAAACAGGGTAAAGGAAGGCGAGACTCCGCTTGACGTTCTCTGCAGCGTTGAAAAGAAGTCAGACATCATCCCTCAGGGTTATATCGAATATGAGGAAAACCCGAGAGAGCATCAGCTCGCATCCATTTCAACAATAATCAATGTAAATACAGCGATTGCTGACGTTTACAGCTCACCATATGATCAGGTAAAGGAACAGCTTGACCTTGCCATCGAAAGCCTTCGTGAGCGTCAGGAAAGCCAGCTCATCAACAACGATGACTACGGTCTTTTAAAGAACGTTGCTGATTCACAGAGAATCCAGACAAGAAACGGTGCACCTACACCTGATGATCTCGACGAACTCATCACAAAGGTATGGAAGGATCCTTCATTCTTCCTTGCTCACCCGAGAGCTATCGCAGCTTTTGAAAGAGAATGCACAAAGAGAGGCGTTCCTCCGGTTACTGTAAACATTGCAGGCGGTACATTCATTGCATGGCGCGGTATTCCGATCATTCCTACAGACAAGCTCCTTGTTGACGGACTTAAGAATCCAAAGAGCAAGAGCGGCAAGACAAACATTCTTCTCGTTCGTACAGGTGAAGCAAAGAGAGGCGTTATCGGTCTTTTCCAGCGTAATCTTAAGAACGAACAGTCAAGAGGTCTTTCAGTTCGTTTCAGAGGCATAGATGATAAGGGTGTTGCTTCCTATCTGCTTTCACTCTACTGCTCGGCAGCTATTCTTGCAGACGACGCTATCGCTGTTCTTGAAGATGTCGAGGTAGGTGAATACTATGACTACGACTAATTACGGGATCCCTTCCGAGACTGAGCTTGAGAATCTCGCAGGTTCCCTTTTCCCTGACTTTGAGCCTGAAGTCTGTGCTTCAGGTCTTGAAGGTCTCGCTGCAGGAGATACTTCCATATTAAACTATGCGGCATCAAAGGCGGCTTCATACGGCGGCGGTGTAAACTACGTCTCATCTGCAGAAAACGCTTTTTCCGGTTACGGAAGCATTTCAGAATTCGAACAGATCGCAAACGAGTATAATGGTGGGGGCGGCGGATACGCTCCTGTTGTTCTTTCACAGGGTCAGGCAGATACTTATGTTCCGAAGCAGGCTTCCGGTGCGGTGGGAAAGGAAGTTCCGCAGTCAAGGGAAAACAGCAGTATCATAGTCGGAACCAAGACTCTCGCTCAGATAAGAAATGATTTCCCTATACTAAGTGAAAAAATAAACGGCAATGATCTTGTGTGGCTTGACAACGGCGCAACAACACAGCG
>CADAPI010000315.1:2151-2789 GCA_902789705.1 uncultured Ruminococcus sp. | reverse complement strand
AATGCGTGTATTATGGTCTATGATACTTCAGGAAATCTGAAAAAAACAATTATTCCTGAAGTGTATGAAGAACACTACGAACTTACGCTGGTGCAGAACAGTGACAATACTGTATACACTGTTATTCAGACGTTCAGCGATAATGATGAACCGGTTAAAGTTTTTAAATATGACGATGAAAAATATGAAATCGGAGAAAAGGTTACATCATTTACCGGGTTTGACGGCTGGTGTACGCTCATGGACGGATACGGAGATCATGATATTATCGTTTGTAACGAAACAGAAATTCATGGCTGGAATGAAAATACTGGAAAAACAGAGCTGATTGCTTCATTTGCCGAATTTACCAGCAGCCGCTACCACTGCGGTGATTCACTGGTGATCAATGACTCAGAGATCCTCTGCAATGACGGTTTCAAACTTGTAAAAGCCGATGAGGAACGTCTTACCGTTCTGAATTCAAGAGAAGTTGTAACGCTGGCTGTCCCTTATAATTACAGTTTGATGAACCTTGTTTCGGATTTTAATAAGAAAAATGACACTTGCTATATTCTCCTGAAAGACTATTCGAAGTATTATTATGATTCAGAGGATGCTGAAAGTGAAAAGAACTATAATGAGATAATCGATAATGC
>CADAPI010000315.1:0-2123 GCA_902789705.1 uncultured Ruminococcus sp. | reverse complement strand
TGACACTTGCTATATTCTCCTGAAAGACTATTCGAAGTATTATTATGATTCAGAGGATGCTGAAAGTGAAAAGAACTATAATGAGATAATCGATAATGCTCTTTCTAAAGATATCATCAATAATGACATTCCTGATATTATACTGATGGATCAGCTTGATGTCTCAGCTTATATCATGAAAGGTCTGTTTACAGATATGCGACAGATCGCAGATGCAGATCCTGAGTTTGATCTGAACGGGATTTCAGAATATATCACCGATGCATTCACTTATAAAGACTGCCTGTATACTATTCCAGCAGGGATCACTCAGTCGGTACTTTTTTCAGATGAAAAGCTTGAGAAACTGGATTATAATGAATTTATGTCCCTGGATTCAGGTGACAAAGATCTGTTTCCGTATTATCATCTGGATTACGATAGTATTTCAGACGGCGTTTTACTGCCGTATTATACTGAACACGTTGATCTTGAAAATAAAAAATGTGATTTTGATAACGATGAGTTTATTTCACTTATAAAATTTTTAAAGGAAGAGGGAATCACTAAAGAAGAAGCAGAGGAAATAAACGAATCTGATAATTCCCAGGACAGAGAGGATAAACTGGTAGGAGCGGAAATCTCATGTCTGTATGATTATTTCAATGTTACAGAAAGATATAGTGACAGACCATCTGCTGAATATGTTTCAGGCTGGCCGTCAGATAAAGGCGGTACAAGACTAATTTCTCCTGTTCTTTCTTTCGGAATAACGAGCAGTTCAGAGCATAAGGAAAATGCATGGGAATTCATTAAATATGTCATAAACAACATGAATACCAATTACAGCTATGGGCAGTATACATATTCATCCTCAAATGATGGAGCATTTTCTTTTTCATGCATTTCATCAGATTCTTCTGTAATGAAAAGTCAGATCGATGAAGAAATAAAAAACTCTTATAATGACACTTACATGAATTTTACATCTGATGATGAGAATGCATACCGCAGTATATATACACTGCCGGCAGTAACAGATGTCATGTACAGAAAAGTTTCCGAGATCGTAAATAATGAACTTCTTACATATTTCTACTCAGACGATTTAGCAGCAGAAGAAACTGCGAAAGTAATTCAGAATAAAGTAAGTCTTTATCTGAATGAGACATCGTAAAATCAAATCATATGACAAACACCCGATAAACCAGAAAAAGCGAGGAACCTCAAAAGTCCTCGCTTTTTTATTTATGGAAAATCTGATTTGCGCAACTTATCAAACAAATCAGAATATTCTACGCTTTATCTTTTTTGCTGATTTGTACCGATGAAACGATTGATATCATCATCACTTCGCCGTCAGCCTTACCAGTATCTCCACGATCTTCTCCATAGAATCAGCACAGCAGTATTCGAATCTGCCGTGGTAGTTGTGGCCGCCGGTGCAGATGTTCGGGCACGGGAGGCCGCGGAAGGAGAGGGCGGATCCGTCTGTGCCGCCGCGGATCGGCTGGATCTTCGGTTCGATGCCGAGTTCCTTCATTACCTCGCAGGCGTTGTCGATAAGGAACATAAAATCCGGCTCTATCTTTTCGCGCATGTTGTAGTAGGTATCTTTTATGTTCACTTTGACCGTTCCGGCGCCGTAGCGGAGTTCAAGCTGGTCGCCGATGCCGTACATGATGGCTTTGCGGTTTTCGAAGATCATTCTGTCGTGATCACGTATGAGATAAACGAGTTTCGCACTTTCCGTGCTTCCTTCAATACCCATAAGATGATAGAATCCCTCGCGGCCTTCGGTAAATTCCGGTCGCTGCTCAGCCGGCAGCATTGAATCAAATTCAGCGGCAATACGAGCGGCATTGATCATCTTGTTTTTGGCTTCGCCGGTATGAACATTAACGCCGGTTATTTCTATTACTGCTGAAGCAGCATTAAATGTTTCATACTCCAGTTCGCCGATGCCGCCTCCGTCAACTGTATAGGCGTAATCTGCACCGAAGCGATCTATGTCGAAATTAACTGTACCAGCACCTATTTCTTCGTCCGGTGTAAAAGCAACAGCAACCGGACCGTGCGGGATCTCCGGATGATTAAGAAGCGTGTTTGCCATTGTCATTATCTCAGCAACTCCGGCCTTGTCG
>CADAPI010000314.1 GCA_902789705.1 uncultured Ruminococcus sp. | reverse complement strand
TTCCTTCAATACCCATAAGATGATAGAATCCTTCACGCCCTTCAGTAAATTCCGGTCTCTGTTCAGCAGGGAGCATTGAATCGAATTCAGCGGCAATACGAGCGGCATTGATCATTTTGTTTTTAGCTTCGCCGGTATGAACACTGATACCCTTTATGGTGATTACAGCAGAAGCAGCGTTGAATGTTTCATATTCAAGCTCACCGATACCGCCGCCGTCAACAGTATAGGCATAATCAGCACCGAAGCGTTCCATATCAAAATTCGCAGTACCAGCCCCGATCTCCTCATCAGGAGTAAATGCGACTGTAACCGGTCCGTGTGGTATCTCAGGATGTGAGAGAAGGGTATTTGCCATTGTCATTATCTCAGCAACTCCGGCCTTGTCGTCAGCGCCAAGGAGAGTAGTTCCGTCTGTTACAATGACGCTCTGACCTTTATAGGCCTTTATTTCAGGATATTTTGCAGTTTCCAGTACAATGTTCAGTTCCTTATTGAGAATAATATCCTCGCCGTCATAGTTTTCAATAATACGCGGCTTAACATCTTTTCCGGATGCTTCCGGAGATGTATCCATATGTGCGATAAATCCGAGAGTTTTTCTGTTTTCATATCCATCCGAAGCCGGTATCTTCGCATACACATAACAGTGTTCCTCATCGTAGTAAACATCAGACGCTCCCATATCAGTGAGTTCCTTATAAAGCAGTGATGCAAGATCACGCTGGATAGCTGTACTCGGTGCTGTTTCACTTGTTTCCGATGATGTTGTTTCTATTTTTACATATCTTAAAAAGCGTTCGATAACTTCGCTCATTCTATTTCCTTCTTTCTGCTTTGTTATTTCAAGTAATTTACCATTTAATTGTATCATATTTGTATGTCTGTGTAAAGCGTAAAAGCAGGAAAGCTTAAATGAAAACTCCGTTTTCCTACTTGACGGCAAGCCAAATAAATGGTAAAATTATCTTTAAGACTGAAATCTCAACTGTGAAGTAAAGACAGTATAATATTAACAGATACAGAACCGAGGAAAATTCATTGAAAAAAATAATGTTTTTTGATATAGACGGAACGCTTATACCGGAAGTGCACGGTGCGAAAGTGCCGGAAAGTACTCTTAAGGCACTTGAACTTGCGCGGAAGGCGGGGAATCTTTTATATATAAATACCGGCAGGCCGTATGTGAACGTTGATGACGATGTACGAAGTCTGGAATTTGACGGGTACGTTTACGGATGCGGAACAATGGTTGAGTGTGAAGGAGAGCAGATCTGGTATAACAAACTGGATAAGGAACTGTGCATGAAAACTGTAGAGTTGATCCGTTCCTGCAATGCAGTTCCTATGTATGAACGAAAGGACTGTGTTCTTTTTGATTTTACCATGAGAAGATCACCTGTAATAGATAGAATCAGGGAAAATTTCGCTTCTCAGGGCAAGAATGTTGACCATTGTACGGAAGATGATGATTTTTCATTTGATAAGTTCATTGTCGTGTTCGACGAACATACCGATCTGGAACGACTTATGAGGGAGCTCGACAAGGATTATTACTGGATCGACCGCGGTCCTGTATTTGCCGAGATAGTTCCGAAACCGTGTTCAAAGGCTACCGGTATAGAAATGGTTCTAGATCACTACGGTATGGAAAAATCGCAGGCATATGCAATAGGTGACAGCCTTAACGATCTTCCGATGTTCAGTGCAGTGAGCACATCTATATCTATGGGCAACGGAGATAAGCTGAAACCGTATGCAGATTACGTAACTGATGATATATCGGAAGACGGAATATACAACGCAATGAAGAAATTCGGATTTTTCTGATGTCAGTTCCTGTTATATCATGAGCTTTTTCTTTATGACAATATATAACGGTACTTGTTATATTTATATTTCTATGATATACTAAAAAGAAGATGTTTAACATCTGATGAAAGGGAGTTAATACAGTTATGAGTACATTTAAGGGGCTTACACAGGCAGAAGCCGAAAAACGTCTGAAGGAAAACGGACGTAACTGTCTGAAAGAGGAGAAGCAGAAAACAGTATTTCAGATGTTTCTTGCTCAGATACTCAATTTTACCAATGCGATACTTGGTGCAGCTATTATAATATCGATCATTCTCCGTGATTACGGCGAAGCAGC
>CADAPI010000313.1 GCA_902789705.1 uncultured Ruminococcus sp. | reverse complement strand
ATTTCCACGTACTTTTCCGTTCACTATGACCTGGGAACCGACATCGGTCGTAGGTTTGAGAAGAACCGGATTCATCAGCGCCGAAGGTTCGATCCCGGCCGCTTCCGCCTGAAGTGCCTGTGCCCGGCCGATCTCCAGTCCGTCGGGAGTAATGTATGAATTCAGCGCCATATTCTGCGACTTAAAAGGAGCGACTGAATATCCGTCCTGTCTGATTATACGGCAGAGAGCAGCTGTGAGAAGGCTTTTTCCGGCGCCTGACATAGTTCCCTGAATCATTACAGATCCGGCCATGATAAAACCTCCTTTATCCCTTCGACAAGAATCTCATTTTCCTTTCGTGTACGTACTGCCGTTCTGAAATATCCTTTTCCGAGTCCGCAAAAGTCAGTGCATTCACGTATCATAATACCTTTTTCCAGAAGAAGTTTTCCAAGATCATCGCGTGATCTGAAAAGAAGAAAATTTGCCGAACTGCCGGTAACTTCAAGTCCGCATCCGCAAAGTTTCTCGGTGAGATATTCCCGTTCCTTTGTGATGAAAGCGACCGTTTTCTCTTTCCAGTCCTTCACATCGAGCGCTGCTACACCTGCTTCTTCGGCAGGCACGGAAACGCTCCAGAACTGTCCGGAATTATGAATTCTTGCTGCGGCTTCAGCACTTCCGCAAAGTGCGTATCCAAGTCTCAGACCCGGCATGGCAAAAAGCTTGGTAAATGCTTTTAAAACAATACAATTCTCATTTAAACAGGATCGGAGGCTGTACTCATCCGATGCTCCGGTAAACGGCATGAAACACTCATCGCATATGAGGATAATATTCTTTTCAAGGCATTTTTCAGATATCTTCCGGAGCAGATCCGGTGAGATAAGTTTTCCGGTCGGATTGTTCGGTGTACAGAGAAAGATAATATCCACATCGTCCGTCAGAAAATCAAGTATCCACTCATTTACAGCAAAATCATCTGACGCTTCGGTTATGTATTCAGTGATCTGACAATTCACTTCTTCAAGCGCATATCTGTATTCGGAAAATGACGGAATACAGAGAACAGCCTTTTCCGGTCTGAATGCATGGACTATACGAAAGATAAGATCAGCCGCACCGTTTCCGCAGACTATATTTTCATACGGTATATTCTCGTAAACGGAAAGCTTTTTACGTAGTTTCCGGCATTCAGGATCAGGATAACGGGTACATTCTGAAACGGCCGCATATGCAGCTGCGATAACCTGTTCGGGCATACCGAGAGGATTCAAATTTGCTGAAAAATCATAAATAACTTTTTTTTCTGTCACGTCACCGCCGTGTATCCTCATAGAAACCACCTTGTTAAAATAAAGCCTCTGAATAACACTGATAGAACAAGCATAAAAACTGAAGAAACATACATAAGTCTGCCTGCACGTATTATATCGGCTGGTTCTATCGATCTGTCGTCATCGCCGATATACTCTTTTTTGTGAAGCTCGCCGAAATACCAGGCATCACCCGCAAGTCTAAGATGAAGTGCCCCTGCACACGCCGATTCTGTCTGGGCTGAATTCGGACTTGCGTGCTTTCTCCTGTCACGTTTCCAGATGCGGTAGGCATTTTTTCCATCCAGTCCGATAAAAGGGCATGAAAATACCATCAGAAGAGCCGTAAAACGTGATGGAATGTAGTTGAGTACATCATCGAGTTTCGCCGCAGTTCTTCCGAGGTACTTATACTTTTCATTTTTATATCCGATCATTGAGTCCATTGTATTGACTGCCTTGTAGACAAATCCGCCGACTGCTCCGCCTATCGCTATCCAGAACATCGGTGCGGTTACTCCGTCGGAAGTGTTTTCGGCAACGGTCTCAACTGCGGCACGTATTATACCGTCCGAAACAGCCTTTCTTGCACCTTCTGTATCGCCTGCTTCCGCAGCACGGAAAACCTTCATACTTTCATCCCGTAGGTTTCTTGCTGCAAGCAGATAAAATATCATTATACTTTCGGTAATGATCCCAGCGGCCGGATGAATACTGTACGCCAGAAACAGAACAGCTGCCGAAACGACAGCCGTGATCAGTACAACTGTGACCGTAAGAAATACACCTCCCGTAAAAAGATCATTAAACTTTTTACGGACAAAACCTTCCATGCCGGCGATAAACTTTCCTATCAGCCTGACAGGATGAGGAAGAGTATACGGGTCACCTATTATGGAGTCAAGAAGAAATCCCGCAATCAGAGGAAGAGAGGCAAAAACAAATTTCATATTTTCTCCGGTTTTGTAAGTACATGACCGTCATATTCGCATATCCATCCGGAAGCGTTGCCGGTCATCCAGTTGTAATAGTCTTTATGCGGTTCAGAGAATCTGGACATAAGTGCCATTATAGTTCCGCCGTGAACTACAAAAGCCATGCTTTTTGCGTTGCTGTACTGCTTTGTTATCCTTTCAAACGCTTTGCAGCATCTGTTACGGAAATCCTCAGGCAGTTCACCGTTCGGAAACTGCATTTCACCGTTGCTGTCGATCCAGTTCTGATAGCGCCTGTCGTTACTCAGTTCTTCCGAAGTCCTGTTTTCGAAATCTCCGAAATCGCATTCACGCATTTCTTCGCATATCTCAGGAGACTGACCCGGAAAGAGTATTTCAGCAGTCTGAATACATCGTTTCATCGGACTGACTACAAGGATCTCTGATTCCGGCACTTTCATTTTTTCAAGCTTTGTCCTGCCTTCCTGACAAAGAGCTTCATCAGTCCTGCCGATATACCGCTTTTCAAGATTTCCCGGAGTCATGCCGTGACGAATTAGTGTGATCTTCACGGGAGATCACCCTTTATTGCTGTCGGAATACCGCACATAACACGGATCACTCTGCCCGCATTTTCAGCTATAAGACAGCCGCATCTTCCCACAGCTTCACGCCAGATACGGTCTTTCTTTTCTATTGGTATAACACCTGATCCGATATCATTCATAATTACCACACAGCACGGATTTATCCTGATAAGTTCGTCTGTATAAGCTACCGGATCAATTGATTTGTCAAGAAGTCTTCTGATAAGGTGATGATAGTTGTTGATGACATCAGCACCCTTTGCAAGTGCGTAGTCACAGTCTTCACCGTCAAAATATTTTTCAATGCTTTCTGGCCAGTGTTTCTTTGAATATTCAAGTTTACCCTGAAAAGCAGGTCCTGTAATGAGTGTCATGATAATAATACCTCCATCATAATACCGGCAAAAACTGATGCGATCAGAACGGATATTTCACATATCTGAAGGAACCATCCGCAGAGATCTCCTGTAGTTCCGCCGAATTCTTTGTATGCGGTCTTTCTGTAGTACCAGAATGAGACCAGCGCGGCAGCAAAAGATACTAACCCATGTATTGTATTTATAAAAAGCATCAGCACGAAAGCAGATGCTCCGAATACCGTTATCATTGTTATCGTTACTGAACGATAAGATGGTTTGACAAAATCCTGAAGTGTACCGTCCTTTTTTGCACAACGGAAAGTTACTGCAGAAAGTCCGCTTAACGAACGGGACAGTATATATCCGCAGGATACCACTGCCACGCTTCGTATATCATCAAGCTGTGAAAACAGTGCAGTCTGAAGTATAAGATAAAGGCACACACGAATTACCGCGAATGATCCGATATGCGGATCTGCCATTATATCCAGACGTTTTTCAGGTTCAGCATATGAAGAACGTGCATCGGTAACGTCACAGAATCCGTCAATATGGATGCCGCCTGTAACGAGTACAGGGATTATCACCGCGACGGCGGCGAACAGAAACTGTGAAACGGAAAAATGAGTACAGAACGTTCTCCAGAGCAGAAGAAATCCGCCGATGACTGCTCCGATAAGCGGAAACCATCCGAGTGCGTATCTGCGGTTTTCTTCCTTCCATTCCACCTGCATCACCGGTATGCGTGAAATGCCGAAAGAAGCGACTTTAACATCCGCACTCCCCCTTTCCGTGATCAGATCCTGTCTGATGCTCCTTTGAACCATCCGCTTCATTCACGGAATCATCTGAATGAATACCATCCTTCAGCACGACCGGAATCCCGTAGACACATTCAACGACTTTATCGGCGGCATCAGCAAGTTCAGTATTGAGTTTACCCAGTACTTCAATGTATTTTTCAGTTCCGGATTCATAGAAAAGCGAATCGGATCCGACATCGTTTGTAACGATAACAAGAAGTGATGTTTTGTCCTTCAGTTCTATTATATCACAGAATATCTTATTTTTACAGTCCGCCGGAAAATTTCCTTCGCCGAACATCTCATTTGCCACAAGGTTCCCAAGGCATTCGAGCAGGACTGCGCTTCCAGGTTCGATAGCGACAGATCCCGCATCGGTATACTGCTCAATAGTCTGAAATCCTTTCGAAGCACGCATTTTCCGGTGTCTTTCAATAGCCTCATGTGCCTCATCACCGAACGGCATCATGGTTGCCATATAGTATTTCCTGCCGGAAAACTCAGCAAACAGCGATTCGGCATAACGGGACTTCCCGCATTTCGAACCGCCGGTAATCAGTATCATCATAGTGTTAATATTAGTTTGTCTTTAATTTATATTTCTTCTCCCGTATTCACATATTACGGCCTATGCTTCCGGGAACTTTAAGAATTATTAATTTATCAAAATGAAGCAGGATCTGTGCAGTTATCCATGAAACAGTTACAGTTCCTGCAAAAATAAGCGTTCCGAAGCCGTATCCCCAGTTAAGAAAACCGTAAAAATCATTTG
>CADAPI010000312.1 GCA_902789705.1 uncultured Ruminococcus sp. | reverse complement strand
GATACGGAAAATCTTCTTAAAATAGCAAAACTGTACGGCATTTCACTGGACAGGCTGTTTGAACTGAATTCAGATCCTGTGAACCAGCGTTCGACCATCTCGCTTGACAAGAATGCAGGGGAGATTTATCCGAACGCAGTACCTGAACCTCAGAAAACACCTGAAGCTCAGTACGCTGAACCTCAGGACATGAGCGGATATTTTAAGTATGAAACTGCAGATGAAAGCGCAGGCCTTCCGGCTGCTGTAAACGCCGCGGCTCCGTCTGCCGGAACGAATGACGAAAGTATTTCAGCACTCAGCGACGTGATCGAGAAAATAGGAAAAGACGAAAAATTTTATAAAAACCTTATGAAGTTTCCGTATCCTATTGCTGCAGCCGCTGCGTTTTTTGCCGGCGGTGCACTGTTTGATCTGTGGCATCCGCTGTGGATGCTTTTCCTGACGATACCGCTTTACTATACGACTATTGAAGCTATAAGAAAGAAAAATGCAAATATTTTCTGTTATCCGGTTTTTGTAACGCTCATGTATCTCATTTCCGGATTCATGTTTGATCTGTGGCATCCGGGCTGGCTTACTTTCCTGACGATACCGCTTTACTACTGGCTCATAAACGCCTACGGAATAGGAGTGCCGGACAACGATGATGACGACGAAAACGGAAAGAAGAAAAAGAAAAGAAGGAAAAAATAAACCGCAATGCTGTTTGACGGGCTTGAAGCCGTGCTTGATGCATCATCCGGTTTGCCTGAACTAACCGAAGATCAGAAAAAGGCAAAAAATGTGATCACCAGGGATTATACCGACGGTCTTATATCAAATGGCGGTATCTCGACTGACATGTTCAAGTCTTCTCTCGGTGAAGATGTGACAAGGGATTTCTTTTCGAAGGTACTCTTCGGAACGGGCAGAATGGACTAAAAGTCATCAAAAAGAGCTAAGTTTTATTTAATACCTGATAATTTTTCAGAAAACAATTGCTTTTTCCGTATAATTCGGGTATAATTATAAAGGCTAAAAAATTTATTTCTTACGGAGGAATTTAATAATGTTAGTTTCAGCTAAAGAAATGCTCGATAAAGCAAGAGCAGGCAAATACGCAGTAGGCCAGTTCAACATTAACAACCTTGAATGGACAAAGGCTATCCTTCTCACAGCAGAAGAACTCAAGAGCCCGGTAATCCTCGGTGTTTCTGAAGGTGCTGGTAAGTATATGTGCGGCTTCGAAACAGTTGCTGCTATGGTAGCTGCTATGGACAAGTCACTCGGAATCACAGTTCCTGTAGCACTTCACCTTGACCACGGTTCATACGAAGGCTGCTACAAGTGCATCAAGGCAGGCTTCACATCAATCATGTTCGACGGTTCACACTTCCCGATCGACGAAAACGTTGCTAAGACAACAGAACTTGTAAACGCAGCTCACCACCTCGGTCTTTCAATCGAAGCTGAAGTTGGTTCAATCGGCGGCGAAGAAGACGGCGTTATCGGTATGGGCGAATGCGCAGATCCTAACGAATGCAAGCAGATCGCTGATCTCGGCGTAGACTTCCTTGCAGCAGGTATCGGTAACATCCACGGCGTATATCCTGCAAACTGGCAGGGCCTCAGCTTTGAAACACTCGAAGCTGTTAAGAACAAGGTTGGCGAAATGCCACTCGTACTCCATGGCGGCACAGGTATCCCTTCAGACATGATCAAGAAGGCTATTTCACTCGGCGTTGCAAAGATCAACGTAAACACAGAATGCCAGCTCGCATTTGCTGCTGCTACAAGAACATACGTTGAAGAAGGCAAGGACAAGCAGGGTAAGGGCTTTGATTATAAGGTTCAGTATATGTCTATCGATTATGGCAGTCCTTATTTTCTGGAGCTTCTGGAAAATAATGAATACAACCTGGATGAAGAAGGCAGGGTTATTTATACAGAAGAGGACCTTTGCTCATATGAAGAGGCCAGAGAATATGTGAAGGAAACATTCAATGTTAATCTGTCCGTTATGATGAGCGAAGAAAAATATAACGAGAATATGATTCCCATGACGGAGTTCGCAAAGTTTGTTGATTCACAATCATCTGCAATTTTCAAAACGGCTAAAAACAAAGAGCCAATAGTTATGATTTCTTTAAAAGAATATAATGAAAATTTTTTTT
>CADAPI010000311.1 GCA_902789705.1 uncultured Ruminococcus sp. | reverse complement strand
GCAAAGGAGATATCGGTTTACGATTTTTCAATAGTTATTTTTGCAGCCATCTTTGGTTTTATGTTCTTAGGCCAGATACCTGATCTTCTCAGTGTTGTGGGTTATATAATCATCATAGGCACAGCACTTCTCAAATGGTACTATACAGTTATCAGACCGGCTAAAGCCGAAAATACATGATGATTCTTGAATGAAAGGAATGATATGATGCCATCAGATTCTTCACGCAGGAGGAAACTTAAGCAGGACAGGTCAATGCTCATCGGAGCAGCTGCCGGTGTTGTGCTGCTGATAATTTTTATTATATGCGGTGCGGTTTCGGGTTCGAAAAAAGAAAAAGCCGGAGCAGATGATTCAGCAGTCAGCAAAAAGGTTATATCATCAAAGCTTGAATTTGAAAAGAAAGAAGTTCCGTACAGCGACATAAGCAAGGGAAGTCTTATCCTGGTAAATGACAGCCATCCTTATACATCAGTGACTGCAGGCGGAGCACTTGTAGATATCAGTTCAGAAAAGAACGAATACTATTCCATCAGAAATACAGGCATGCAGATGAACGATCTGGCGCTGAAGAATTTCAACAGCATGCTGGAAGGATTCTATCAGGAATGTTCCAACAGAGACATTATGATCACGGAAGCCTATGTTTCAGGTGATCGTCAGAATGTCATCTTACGTTCCTTCGGGTGACTATGCATGGATAAGAGACAACTGCACGAAGTACGGATTCATCCAGCGATACAAAGATGACAAGGCTGAGAACACAGGTATTACCGATCATGCTGAGCATTTCAGATACGTAGGTATTCCTCATGCCTGGTACATGACGGAAAACGACCTTTCCCTTGAGGAATATCTTCAGGCTCTCAAGAAATATGCTTACGGCAGCAAGACTCTTAACGTTTCGTGCTTTGACAAGGATTTCGAGATCTACTACATCCGTGCCAAGGACGAGACCGGAAGCGGAAATGTCGAACTTTACGTTCCGGTAAACTGTCAGTACAGTGTTTCAGGAAACAATGCGGACGGATTTATAATTACAATAGAAAAATAAAAAGGGCTGTGTGATCAGATCAGAGATCACACAGCCTTTGTTTATTCTTCGTCTTTCTTGTCTTTTAAAGTTCCGCGGTGTATTTTCTTAGCTATATACTGCGGTCTGCGCTTTGCTTCGGTATATGTCTTGGAAAGATAGATACCGCTTATTCCGTTACAGAAAAGCTGGATGCCGGCAATAAAGCACATTATACATGCAAGTGAAGGCCAGCCTTCAACCTTGTCACCGAAAATAAGTGCTCTTATGAAAATAAAGCATACGCCGATGAACGACAGAATACAGAATATGATACCGATTATCGAGGAAACGGCAAGCGGAGCTGTGGAGAAAGCAACAACACCGTCGATGGCATAAATGAGCAGTCCCCAGAACGACCATTTTGTCTGGCCGCCGGCACGTTCTCTGTTTTCAAAGGCGAGCCATTTTGTTTCGAATCCTACCCATGAAAAGATACCCTTTGAGAAACGGTTGCATTCTGAAAGTGACATAATTGCGTCAACCATCTGACGGCTCATCATTCTGAAATCGCGGGCACCGTCTACTATTTCAGTTTTTGAGATCTTTGCCATGAGGCTGTAGAAACGTTTTGCGAACCATGATCTTATCGGAGGCTCACCGGTTCTTGTGTATCTTCTGGAAGCGACACAGTCATATTCCGGTTCAGTTTTGAGAATGCGGTACATTTCTTCGATAAGTTCAGGCGGATCCTGAAGGTCGGCGTCTATTATAACGGTGTAGTCAGCGTCAGAATTGTCAAGTCCTGCATACATGGCAGCTTCCTTGCCGAAGTTTCTTGAAAAACGAATGTAGCTTACACGCGGATTTTTTGCGGCATATTCCTCAAGTACTTCAGCGGTTCTGTCCTTTGAACCGTCGTTTACAAAAAGGTATTCCATATCTATATCATATTTTTCGTGCATGCTGTCATAGACCTTTTCGATCTCAGTAATGAACAGAGGAATAGTCTCCTCTTCATTGTAGCACGGAACGATAACTGTGATTTTTTCCATTATTTTTCTCCTGTATAAAAGCATTTATAAAAATTATAACACAGCGGTGGTATCAATTCAATAGTAAACGACAAATATATTTATCACTTTCTTTAATTCTATTGACATTATAAGAAAAAGAATGTACACTGAATATGTATGCGTTTAAGGAAACGATGATTTAACCGGAATCCGGCTTCGCCGGATTCCGGAGTCCCACGCTGATTTATGAATAAATCGGCGAACACATGTAAATTTGTACATCCCGGAGGTAGAAGATGTCTTTATCGGTAGCCACGTTTTTTATTAATATACTTCTGTATATTGCAGCATCTGCGATCGTTTTTGCAAATACGGAAAAGGGAAACAGCAAATGGATCTCCTTTGTAAAAGACAAGTTACGGAAAATTTTCATTTCCGGCATTGGTCTTTCCGTACTTCTCCTTATTCTCGATATTTCAGGAGTGGCAGATATGAGCGGATATAAAATGCTGGCTGTCGCTGATCTTATCGCATTTTTTATCGCCTGGTTTTCCGGAGCAAAAAAGATACCGGAAAAATATGCAGATATTTCAGGAGTGCTGCTCAGGATAATAACAGTCAGCCTTGCACTTGAGATATTTGTTTTCAACTTAAATTCCGCACATCTTCTTTCAGGCGCATTCAGCTGAAGCGCAGAATTTTGACGCTGTATCAATGACAAACGAGAGCAGCGGACAGACTGTGCTTGAATATAAAAATATAAATATTCCGGTCGGGACACTGACATTCAATGCGTTTTCCGACAAAAAAAGCAGGATCAGCTTTTCAGTGGATATGTCTGATGACACACATTCCGGCGACTACAGATGGGGAGCAGCAAAGGCTGAAGTGATAAACGGAAACAAAAGAAGCCGTACCGTACCGTGTAATTTTTCCGGAAAGGTACATAATATCAGATTTGTTTTCAGTACAGAGGATAATGAAACGGTAACGGTGAGCAGCATAACTGCCAACGAGCCGGTAAGATTTCATTTTTCTGTAATTCGTTTTCTGCTGATGCTTGCCGCCGCGTTTACGGTATTTGCACTTACGTCTGAAAAGTTTCTGTTCAGACCGTATTCCGAGGTGCAGACAGCCACTGACAGAGTGGCAATGGCGTTTACTCTTCTTCTTGTTGTGCTCGGACTTTTCATTACCAACATGGCAAGATACAATGACGAAAACCACAGCATTGCAAAGGACTTCGCTCTTGAAGGCGGGAACCAGATAACTCAGGAGATAGTTGATTCATTTGAACACGGCCGTGTGGATATAATGACCGAAATGAATCCGAAGCTTCTTGAACTGGAAAATCCGTATGACTGGAGCCAGAGAAC
>CADAPI010000310.1:1651-5151 GCA_902789705.1 uncultured Ruminococcus sp. | reverse complement strand
GTCCTTCAGATAATCCTCGAGCCACATAACCGTTCTGAAATCAAGATGGTTCGTAGGTTCGTCGAGGATGAGTATATTCGGATTTTCAAGAAGAAGCTTTGCGATCGCCAGTCGGGTCTTCTCGCCACCGGAAAAGCTGGAGATTACTCTGTCAAAAAGGTCTTCGGTAAATCCCATACCGTTAAGGATAGTTTTTATCTTGACTTTAATATTGTATCCGTCATTCGCCTCATAGAAGGATGACTTCTGTGCGTATTCCTCCGAAAGCTTTTCATAGTTCACCGGATTTTCCGCCATGAGCTTTTCAAGCTCCTTCATACGGTCGGAAACTGCGTAAAGTTCCGCGAACACGCTCTTCATTTCTTCAATGACGGTGTTTTCATTATCGAGAGCCCCCATCTGTTCGAGGTAGCCTATGTTCGTCTTCGAAGCAAATGAAATAATTCCGTCCTCTTCAGTGAATCTGTCCGGATCTTCCTTTCCGGTTATAAGTCGCAGAAGAGTCGTCTTGCCGCATCCGTTTATACCAATAAGCCCGATGCGGTCATTTTCATCTATTGTAAGGTTTATGTCCTTAAGTATCTGGTTTCCGTTGTAAAACTTGTTTACATTAGTCATGCTTAAAAGCATCTTGTTACCACCATTTCCTGTTGAGTTAAACGAGTTCAGTCAGATTTAATTATAACACAGAATCGAACGAAAATCCAGCGGATCAGTGAAGTTTTTTGAATTTGAGGAATCAGGGATCAGTGAAAGAAGCCGATTCCTGATGAACCGGCTTCTTGTTTGGGAGAGATTATTTCTATTGTCTAACTCCTGAAAAAATGATATAATATCAATCGATGTATATGCCGGAATATAAACCGCAACGACACGGACTTGGAACCACACCTTGCCGAACCTAGAACCGCACTTTGCCGGGCGAAAACCGCACCGGTTTCAGATCAAGGACAATCCATTCTTCACGCTCTGCATAAGTGAGCTTTTATGCCGCAAAAGCCGCTTGACAGTGAGTATGAGTGTGGTAGGCTAGTGGCCAGGCAGCAGCCCTCGTGGCTGCCTGCCTGTGCTGCCGGACTACCGCGCTCATAGAGGCTTGCTGTCAAGTGGACTGTGGAATAAATGCGAACGGACTGGACGAACACCACGAAGAGTACCTAATAAAGTACAGTGCGGTTCTTCTCCGGCAGCGTGCGGTCGATACTCCGTGCAGGTGCGGTTCTGGTACCGGCATATACAATCGATACACATATGTTAAATCATATCAGGCGAATACACTGAATAATAAAATTGGAGGAAACCTGTTTGGGTAATAAAAAAAATCAAATCAATATTCGCTCCAGTGCAGCTGAATATCTGACTTATGCTGCATCTGCCGGTAATCAGCAGGACAGCATTGAGATGCGATATGAAGATGAAAATATATGGCTTACACAAAAAATGATGGCTGCATTGTATGATGTTAGTGTGGCTGCGATCAATCAACATATAAAGAGAATTTATGATGATTCAGAACTTGAAGCGGAATCAACTATTAAGAAATACTTAATAGTTCAAAATGAAGGTTCACGCCAGGTAAACAGAGAAGTGGCTCATTACAATCTTCAGATGATCATTGCAGTCGGCTTTAAAGTTAATAACGAGCGGGCTGTGCAGTTTCGTAAATGGGCAAACAGCATTGTGAAGGATTATACAATCAAAGGCTGGGTTATTGACGATGAACGTCTGAAAAACGGCGGCTCAGTACTCACAAAAGAATATTTCGACCGGCTGCTGGAGCAGATTCGGGAGATCAGACTCTCCGAACGCAGATTCTATCAGAAGATAACAGATATCTATGCTACAGCACTTGATTATGACCGTACATCAAAAACAACGAAGCAGTTCTTTGCAAAGGTACAGAATAAGATGCATTATGCTGTGCACGGACATACGGCAGCAGAACTGATATATGAGAGAGCTGATGCCGCCAAGCCGAATATGGGACTGACTACATGGGAAGCAGCGCCAAACGGTAAAATTGTAAAAAGTGATGTCAGTGTTAAAAAGAAATGCGTTCACTGGAACGTATAGTTTCTGCGTACCTGGATCTGGCGGAAGACCGCGCGGAACGTCATATTCCGATGACAATGGAAGACTGGTTTAAAAGGCTTGATTTATTCCTTATGGCAGATGACAGAGAGATCCTTAAAGATACAGGAAAAATCACAGCAGAGATAGCTAAAGCAAAGGCTGAGACAGAATTTGAAAAATACCGCGTAATTCAGGACCGGTTGTTCGTGTCTGACTTTGACCGATATCTGCAGGAATTGGAGGAAAGTGCAAAGGAATAACTGGTAAGGCGTGAAAGATGCTGGCGTGACTGTCGGTGAGTTTAATGAGAAAGCCGGAATAGAATAAACTTCATCACGATTTAAATCGGTAAAGTGCAATACGATTATGTATGCGGTCGGAGGTTACTCCGACCGCTGTTTTAATTGAAAAAGTGTATTCGCTCTTGAAACAGATGTTTCGGTCAGGCAGATTAACTGCATAGTCTTAGCCGCCTCCTTCACACCGGAATTATCAATATCGTTTACTTCTTCCCATGAGCTTGCGCGAAATGCCTTTGCCCACTCAACAGGTACCTGTTTTTCAGATTACTTGATAAATCACCGATTATTTCAAGTGTTCGGTTTCATTTCTATTGTCTAACTCCTCAAAAAATGATATAATAACTATAGAAGCAGACTTCTAAGGAAAGGGTGATTTTATGAGTACAAAGGAAATGGCTTGTTCAATGATCAATACTTGCAACCTTGACGATGAAGCTTCTTGTCAATGAATCAGAAAAGCAGACAGCGGCAGTTCAGCTCCTTAACGAGTTGGCTGAAGGCGAAAAGTCTGCTGCTGAACAGGGCTGGCTTTCACCAGAAGATGTTGAACGGGAGTTAGGGCTATTATGAAGCTTGTTATCGCACCTTCTGCAAAAGACGATTTAAAAGAGATAAAAGAATACATTTCAGTAGAACTTTCTAATCCAATTGCAGCAACGAATGTTGTAAAACGAATTATAAACAGTTATAAAGCTTTAAAAGATATACCTGAAATCGGTATCCCGCTCGACCGTAAGATAAACGTTGAAACATCTTTCCGATTTATTATCAGCGGCAATTATCTTGTCTTCTATAAGATCAGCAATGATGCGAATGATGCGGTTGAGATTCATCGTATTCTGTATAAAGGTAGAAATTATATCCGTGTTCTTTTTCCGGAAGAGTATAATGATATTCGTGAAAATTTCGAATGACTACTTGAGTGATTTCTCACTGAATTGAAACGATAACCAATGATATCATCACTACTCTTGATTCGCACAAAAAGTATAAAAGAGTAACGAATGAAGAATACAGACTCATACTGGAAATAGCCAGTAAAATCAAAGAGCATATTTACAACAATATGGATGATATTAAAAGAGTTTTGAAGACCAGAGTTACAAATTCAGATGAGGGTGCTGT
>CADAPI010000310.1:0-1616 GCA_902789705.1 uncultured Ruminococcus sp. | reverse complement strand
AATCGTATGTTAAATGAAAGGATTATACTTTATACTGAGGAGGCAGAAGCTAATGGCATAGAAGAAGGACCGGCACTTGCTTTTGAAATTCTCCAGACGATCATTTCACTCAAAGACGAAAGTGAATCTGATATTATTGCGGCTCTTACTGAACAGTATGATCTGAAAGAAAATGAAGCGAAAAAATATATTGATAAGTTCAATATGATAAGTACTTGCAGGATCAAATAAAAATTTCTCAGCTGGATGGCACAGGTTAAAGCTTGTGTCATCTGGCTGATTTTTTGCCCCGAATCATCAATTATAAATTTTTAATATAGCCCATGAAATTCTGTTTATTCTCAAGCGCTGTTGTGGTCGGACGACCAAGATCTTCTCTGGCACCAATCGAACACTTTACTTCAATAAAACTAAGCGTGCCTCTGGAGCAGGCTCCTGCAAGTTCTCTGTCAAGTGTTTCAGAATTGTCTACACTTACAGCATATGGATAGCCGCACGCACGTGCAATTGCAACCAGATCAGTTTCTCCGGCAACAGTAGGCATGCCGCCGACAGTCTCGTGTGCACCGTTATTTATAACCACATGTATCATATTCTGTGGCTTATGCGCTCCTATAACAGCCATTGAACCCATGTGCATTAAAACAGCACCGTCACCATCTATGCACCATATACGCTGGTCAGGTTTGTTTAAAGCAACGCCAAGTGCTATGGATGATGCATGTCCCATTGAACCAACAGTAAGAAAGTCATATTTATGAGACTGACCTTTAGCTTCACGTATCTCAAAAAGTTCACGCGAAGCTTTACCTGTTGTTGAAATCACAGGATCTTCACCGGACAATTCAGCTATGTGTCTGATGATCTCCTCACGTGACATACTGTTTTCATTTTTGTATTCAACTTTTTCGTCATAGGTAATTGCACCCTTACGTACAACAAAAGCTACCTGTTTTCCTGAAGCAAGAAGCTTTTTAAACTCGCTCATGGCAGTCAGAAGTTCTTCTTCAGTTGTTTCTTTACTGATGACAAAGGATTTTATATCCATATCATCAAGAAGTTTTACAGTTACTTCGCCCTGATAAATATGCTGCGGTTCATCGTGTACACCAGGTTCACCACGCCAGCCGATAATAAAAATCACCGGTATGGCATAAACTTTATCATTAAGAAGTGAAGCAACAGGATTAATGATATTTCCTTCTCCGCTGTTCTGCATATAAACTACCGGAACCTTTCCTGTTGCAAGATGATAACCTGCTGCAAGGGCTGTACAATTACCTTCATTTGCAGCTATTATGTGATGTGCAGGATCAATGCCGTAAGTATTCATCAGATAATTGCACAGGGCTTTCAGCTGGCTGTCCGGAACACCTGTATAAAAATCAGCACCTATAATATTTACTAAGCTTTCAACTTTCATTTTCTTTTTTCCTCAATATTTCATGATATAGATCTTCAATAGATTTGCTATTCAAAGCAGCAGGAAAATTTTTTAGTCTTTCCTGATTTACACTTGATTTCATTTCTTCAAACTGATTTTTTTCAGCCTGAGGAATATCAAATTCAAGACGTTTAAAAAATTCATCAAATAATGCGGCGCCGCTTTCAGCGTC
>CADAPI010000309.1 GCA_902789705.1 uncultured Ruminococcus sp. | reverse complement strand
CGCAGCCGACGCATTTACGTCAGTTACGCCTCGGATTTTTTTGAAGTTTTAAAACAGAAATATTACTTGTTTACTGCAGTAAAGCTGTCGCCGTTTGCTTCGTATGAATCCGGAACGCCGTCAAACTTTTTGAATGAACGCTTTACGAGAGCATCGGTGTCTGTGTTTTCACCTAAAAGACCGATGTCCTTCAGTTCCTTTGCTACGTTTACAAGAGCGTCATATCCGCCCTGTACGCTTGGTCTGAATTCATATGTCTTAAGGATTGCGCCGTTGTCGTCAGCGTTTCCGCTTACATAGTCCTTTTCAACCTGTATCTTTGCAGCTTCCTCAGGATGTGCTGCTACCCATGCGGATGCCTTGAGACATGCGTCTGTAAACTTTGCTGCGATGTCTGTGTGCTTTTCAGCAAGCTCAGTTGAAACGAATGTTACGCAGCAGTATTCTGATGCGAACGGTTCTGTTTTTGCTGTATCCATGAGTGCGAGAAGATCGTATTCCTTTTCAGCCTGTGAAGCGATCGGATCCATTACACAGATAGCGTCAACGGCACCGTTCTGGAGAGCGATAGGCTGGTCTGTTGTGGAATAAACGAGGAACTCGATATCTGAGCTGTCAGCGCTGATGTCAAAACCGTCTGCGAAGAGAAGACGCTTTGCAGTAACTGCTTCAGATCCTGCGAGTGAAGATACGGCGATTTTCTTGCCCTTTAAGTCGCTTACTGTCTTGATACCTGAATCCTTCTTTACAAGAAGCTTTGTACAGCCTGTGTGCATACCGGCTGTGATGACCATGTTGAGACCGTTGTCGATAGGCTGGATGAACTTGCCTACGAGACCGAATCCGCAGTCGATAGTACCTGCACCGAGAGCGGCCTGAATATCAGCCTTGCCGAAATCGACTCTTTCCCACTTGATGCCGGCCTCGTCAAGGTAACCGTTTTCCATTGCTATCTGAAGAGGTGCGTGACAGAGTGCGCCCTGTGCCTCACCTATTTTAAGCACATATTCCCCGTCATTTCCGTTTGCAGCACCCTGGCTGTTTCCGCATGCTGTAGTTGCTGCCATCATCATTGCGGCAGCTAAAACACCGGCAAATATTTTCTTTTTCATAAATACTCCATTACTCCATTCATTATTATATATTGTACTCGATCTCGCGTTCTTTTCCTGCAAAATCAAGTATTTTCAGTATTTCACTTCTGAGTCTGATAAACTCAGGATTGTTTCTGTCACGCGGCTGTGAAAGATGTACGTCGATGACCTTTTCAATCTTTGCAGGTCTTGGTGTCATGACAACTATCCTGTCAGCAAGATAAACCGCCTCGTCAACATCGTGTGTTACCATTATCATGGTCATTTCCTTCTCTTTTCTGATCCTGAGAAGCTCGTCCTGCATGTTCATTCTTGTGAATGCATCAAGAGCTCCGAGAGGCTCGTCGAGAAGAAGTGCTTCAGGATGTCCGATAAGTGCACGGGCAAGGGATGCTCTCTGGCACATACCTCCGGAAAGCTGATGCGGGAATGACTTTTCAAAGCCCTTAAGTCCGACCAGCTCGATGAACTCATTTACGTCATTCTTTCTCTCCTTAAAGAGCTTTCGAACCTTAAGTCCGAAAGATATGTTGTCGTAGATATTGAGCCACGGGAAAAGGTTCGGATCCTGGAAAACCAGTCCTCTGTCATGATCAGGACGTGTGACTTTTTTGTCGCCTAAATAAACGGTTCCTTCTGTAGGGGTGTCAAGTCCGGCAAGCAGACGAAGCATGGTTGACTTTCCGCATCCGGAAGGACCGATAAGGCATACGAAACTGCCTTTTTCTATTTCAAGATCAACGCCGCCGAGGGCGATAACGGTTTCTCCTTCAAGTGTAGTGAAGGACTTCTTCACACCGTCGAATTTTATTGCTCCTACCATTTTATCACGCCCTTCTGCCATCCAAGCACTCTGTCACGTATTTTGAAAAGAATCGTTATTATAAGATAGAAGAGTGCGGCAATAACTATCAGTCCTGCATATACGTTCGAGTAAGCCATCATTTCCTTCTGCCAGTTTACGTACCAGCCGATACCGTACTTTGCACCGATCATTTCTGCAGTCATAAGTGCAACGAATGATCCGCATATACCGTTGAACAGTCCGAGAAAGATGCTCGGCATTGCGGCAGGCAC
>CADAPI010000308.1 GCA_902789705.1 uncultured Ruminococcus sp. | reverse complement strand
GATGTCAAAATCAACGTATTTACATATTTTCAGCAGAAGTGTTAGCATGGATTCCGTACCGAAATGCAGCTCGAAGTACAAGTCCTCGTCGATTTTCAGCGCTCTGTCCATAGCATCAGCATTGTTTCCGAGAATTTTGCGTTTCTTGCCGCTGAATCTTCCTGCGACCTCTCTGATTTTCTCATGACGTTCGGCGTTCAGCTTGCAGAGGGTGAAGTATGCGACCTCACTCCACTTGCTGACGGAAAACTCGTCCGAACCGATGTACAGCTTCACGGGCTTTGTGCCGATAAATCTGTTCGGATTATCTATATGAATGGGTGCAGGCACGACCTCCTCGCCTGTGAGCTTCATTCTGAGATTATCGTAGTCACAGTTGATACTGCGTATCATTTTCATACGCATACGCTCAAGCTCTTTCAGCAATTCTTCCTTATTCATCATCGTCCTCCTCATCAGTGCAGTAGCTCAGTCCGTGGATGAGCTGGATATAGATACCTGAGTAGCGGTCATGTTCTGCACCGTCACTGTTCATCATAGCTTCAAGGAAGTAAGCCTGCGCTTCTTCACGGTCATTCCACTCCTGCTTCTTGCCATAGCAGACAGTAGTGACCTTGCGGTCAGAGTTCATTGCCAATTCGGGTGTTTTCAGCATGATAATACCTCCTCATGTAACCTTAGAACAGCGGATCGTTCGGTGTTCCTGCGTAGGGGTTGTCGGTCTGTGCGGTGTTTTCCTGCTTCTTCTTACCGCCTGAGAAGTGGATCTCCTCGACCTTGACCTCGATAGAAGAACGCATCACGCCGTCCTTTTCATAGCGATTGTTGTGAACAGTGCCGACGAGTGTCACCATATCGCCCTTGCCGAACCAATCGACGATCACATCAGCGTTGCGGTTCCAGGCGGTGCAGGGGAAGAAGTCTGTCTCGGCAGTCTCCTCACCTTTACGCTTCGGGCGGTCGCAGGCAATGGTGAACTTGCAGAGGCGGTTCTCTCCAATGGTCTTGATTTCGGGATCGGCAGTCAATCTGCCAGCGACTAAGAATTTGTTCAACATAGGATTTACCTTCCTTTCGTGGTTTTGGGTTTCTGTGTTCCTGTTGTGCTTTTATTATACCTAACTTTACACCCAATGTCAAGTATAATTTCGAGAAGAAAACGTTTTTTTGTAGGGGCGCAGCAATCAGCACCCTGATTTTCGGTTTTCCCCAGTGTGATTTGACTAAATTTTGGATTATACTTGACTTTGCACCCAACATCTGATAGAATAAGGGTATACACCTACTCTAAGGGGGAATATGCTTGTTTACCCGTAAATGTGAAATGTGCGGAACGGAGTTCCAGACCGCTTCAAACCGTGCAAAATACTGTATTTATTGCCGTGATAAGGTGCAGGTCCAGAGGAACAGAACCTATGCGGAGAAGAAAAAGTCCGGCTCTGCTGTGAAGATCGGCAGCGAACAGGTTTGTCCGATCTGCGGTAAGACCTATACCGTGACCTCCGGCTCTCAGAAGTATTGCAAGGAGTGTACCGCAGGCAAGAAGCGGAAGAAATCCGCTCCGAACACGGAGTACCTCAAAGGGCATTACGATTATATCCGTGTCAACGTCCCGAAGGGCGAGCGTGAGAAGATCAAGGCTTATGCCGAGTCTCAGGGTATGAGCGTGAATAAGCTGCTGCTCACGGCGTTGGAAGAATATCAGGATAAACATAAATACGATAAAACAAGCAGCCAATCAAGTTGCTATACCTATTTCTTGATAAGAGGTAATTTTGATCCTGATTCTATAACCGAATTGCTTGGACTTGTGCCTGAAAAATCATGGAGAATAGGTGATAAAAGAAAAAACGGCACGGTCTATGACTTCGCTATGTGGCAGTATGGTACTTGCGATTCATATGATGTTTATGTTGAGAACCAAATGCTAAAAACTATTACTCCATTTCTTTCAAAGATTAGTGCTTTGAAAGAAATAAAGCAAAAATACGATGTGGAGTTCACATTGGAGGTCGTTCCTACAATAAAATCTTCTGAAGGCGTCCCCTGTGTAGCACCCTCTATGGAAGTAATGCAGTTCTGCTGTGATACCGACACCAAAATAGATATTGATCTGTATGTGGATATTGATGAATAATCACTCCAAATCCCCGCTTTTATTTCTCTTACGCTTCTGCTCCTGCACATTACGTTCATT
>CADAPI010000307.1 GCA_902789705.1 uncultured Ruminococcus sp. | reverse complement strand
TGATCTTCTACTTCCAGCATAATCATTGTATCAGTCGGAAGTATCAGAGGTATCCCAAATACAGGCTATAAAGTATCAATTACGCTTCTTGGAGTATCATTATTTGATACTTTGCAAAATAGTTTCTATGATAATTGATGCGGCTTAACAGCAGATTTCTGGTAAGCGTAAAAACGTACGCTCACCTATAAAGTAACGCCGCATTTTCAGCGGCGTGGTTTGTAGCATATTTCTGGCAGGCTGGTCGACCAAGGAAGCAGGTATTCCAGACTTTCTAGTTTTATATCCGGGTTGAAGATCTGTATCTTCTTATCTTTATCCCATTTGGTATATTTGGGCATCTCAGTAAAAAGATACTCCAGATAATAATAAGGATTCAGGTTATTCAACTTAGCAGTTTCGGTTATGCTGTACAGGACAGCACTTGCATGTGCTCCTTTAATGGATTTGATCAGAATCCAGTTCTTTTTACCGACGCAGAAGGTCTTCAGACTTCTCTCACTGGCCGAGTTATCGAGTGGAACCTCGCCATCGGTCAAAAATACACGGAGATATTTTTCCTGGTTAATACTGTATTTTAAACCTTCACCGGTTTTTCCCTTTGGCAAAACCTTTCCATCTGCCAGTAGTGATTTTACCCATGCGAAATAAGCGTCTACAAGCGGCGCAACATTTGTTTTGCGCTTCAGAAGACGTTCCTCTGCACTGAGGTTTTTGTACTCACCCTCAAGCTTATAAATAGCTGCAATCCTTACCAGTGCCTGATACGCAACTGATTTTTTGATTGCTTCCTGGTTTTTGGAACCGATTGCTTTTAAAGCATCTGAGTAATCCCTTCTTGCATGTGCCCAGCAATTAGCTGATGTCAGTCCGGGCAGTTCACGTTCCAGGATATGATACTGTTGCAGACTGTCTGTAACCAGTACTCCATTAAAATCCCGGTAAAACTCCAGTGGATGAATATGATGCCTGGTTTCCTGGTATTCATACAGAACGATCGGTCTATCTGTATAGAATTCACCTGAGCGATGCACCCACATATAGCACTTGGATCTGGATTCGTGTTCCTTCTCCATGACTCTTACAGGGGTCTCGTCACATTGATTGACATGCATCTGCAAAAGCTGTTTCCTAAGCAGTTCACAGATTGGATTAAGATACCAGTTGGCACATTTGATCATCCAGTTAGCCATGTTCTGTCTGGAGATAAAGACTCCGTTACGCTGGAATTCCTGTTCAATTCGGTATAAAGGAATTGAATTCACATACTTGGCATTACCAATGGCAGCTGCCAGTGACGGAGTGAGGATACTGTTTCTCAACAGTTCATCTGGACGGTCGCCACGAAGGAACTCATCCTGATGATCACCACCCGTTCCGACATATACTTCCACGGTATGTTCTTCAACGGTCCATGATGCAGGTGTAAAACGAAGCCGTACATAAGTCTCATCAGGCATGCGTTTCCAGTTTCCTTCGCCAAATGCTTCATTCAGAGCTTCTGTGCTTACTGTATGTACAGGCATTTTTTCATGAGGAAGGTCTTTCAGATCTGCGTCACGCTGTCCTTTTTTCTTCTTCCTTTTGGTCTTTTTGCCTTCATCAGGAAGAACCTCTTCAATGGATGGTTCCTCTACAGAGTCTTCAGAAAAGTATTCAACCTCGTTGAAGAATGACAGTTGTCCATCAAGGACCTCAAGCTTTTCGGATTTGCTTCCATATTTATCCTGATTAGCGATCCGGATCTGCTCGATAAGGTTCTCATAGTTATCATTCAGACGGTCGAACTGTGACTGAAGCAACAGAAACATATCTTTCAGTTCTTTAAAGCTGAGACTATCGATCTGTTCGCTGGTAAGTTTTTCAGACATGTTCACCTATCCTCCTGACGTTATATATTCTGTTTCTATTATAACCGAAACAGAAAGAAAAAGCGAATCGGTCAGAAAGAGGGGTTCGTCATTTTGCTACCATCTGTAAAGTGTTTATTGTGCAGATAACGAGCCGGAAATATGCAGTTTTCAAAGTTCAAATGATCCATGGCAGTTCATGGACAAGGCGGGTACGCTGTCAGACAGTATACCCAGTTGCTGATAAATGCCTGTTAAACAGGCTCAAAAAAGCAGTTTAAAATTCTCTGTTTTTCACAAATGATCAGATAACGGCTGTCGGATAGACTTCTTTAACTTTTGGCTTCAGAGGATTGATCCCAAGCATCAGCAGATTAAACTGTTCTTCTGTTATCTCAGCGGCTTCTTT
>CADAPI010000306.1 GCA_902789705.1 uncultured Ruminococcus sp. | reverse complement strand
TGAAACACCTGCAAAAGCTGCAGGAACTGAAGTAAACACTAACTTTAACAGATACATAGGTTACGACAACGAAAAAGACTTCACCGAGCTTCTTATATCACTATATGCAGGAACAAAAACAAACGGTCTTTTCTTCGATAAGCCAATAGCAAATCCGGCAAGCCCGGAAGTAAATAAAGTAAGTTCCTTAATAAATATACCGAACGAACCTGACAGGGAAACCATAAAAGGTTTTTTTGACAAGCTAAAGGCATCTACTGTTCTTGACATTACAAAGTTCGGCACAGTAAAATCTGCGGATGATGCTGCTGCAAAAATGATGGACGTTCTTGAGGAAGTAAAGAACGATTCGCCTTCACCGTCAGCACAGAAAAATGCAATGGTAAAATTCTTCTGCTGGCTGATCCGCTACAACACATACGAGGTAAACAGCATTCTCTACATCGGCGAGATCACCAAGCACGAAGTTTACTGGCTCTGGTATGTGAGCAAATTAGGCTGTAAAGTAAATTACGTAAACTATACTGACGAAAAGTCATACCGTGAATGTGATACAGACAATGAGTATTCCGTTCTTCACGAAGGATCTGTAAAGACAGCACTCGCACTTAATCTCGGTAAGGTAAACATCGAGCAGTATGCAAACAAACAGAAGGCAAACCAGCAGTTAAATGCTATTGTGAGCACATCTGATCCGCTTATGATAAAATATCTGCAGACAGACTGGGAATTTATCTTCAAGGATATGCTTACAAACCTTGATATCCGTCAGGCAAAGCTTCTCTGTACCGACACAACAATACCGGTCTATTTTACAGCCTGCATCGGTCTCAACGAGGAAACTTCGTACAACAACTCACTCTATACCGCAAAGGAAGAACTCACTTCCAGCGGCAGACAGTTCACACTCCTCACCGAGCTCAGAAAGCCGGGATACAGCGACGCTGAAAAATACTACACAATCCAGAAAACAAATGACACCGCAATGGTAGCCAAGTTTGCGGAAAGATTTAAGATAAACGACAATCTCGGACGAACAGTTCTTGCGCAGAAAGCATTTATCGATGCCGTAAACAGCATTCAGACAAACAATCTGTTCAACACATGCGTAATGCTTTCATGCTGGTTCGATCAGATAACATCGATGTTCGACTTCTACAGAAGCGATATTCCTGCAGTTGTCTACTACGGAAAAATAACAGTTCCGGAACTTCATTTCCTGAACATGCTTTCACGTTCAGGGCTCGATGTCTTCTACTTCAATCCGGACAAGTCGATACTCCAGACTGTTACATCAGTCGGATTTGCAGATCTTACTATCCTCGAAGGAAAAGATTCAAGAACCGGCATGCCGTTCCCTGAAAGAATGATCAAAACAAAGCTTGCGACAATGGCATATGACGCTGAGAAGTCACTTGACTCTATTCTCTACAACGACAACACGATGTTCAGAACACATCAGTTCAGTTTCTCACGCAACCAGACTCTTACCACCACCTACGAGGAACTCGGCCTTATGTGGCACCAGCAGGCTATGTACCGCACAGGATTTGACAGCAGAAACGAATACGTTATCGTACCGAACATGTTTGCCAAGATAAGCGGTATACCTAAGGGCGACGTTCAGGAATACTACAAGGACATTCAGTTCAAGCTTTCTCCAATGTCAGTATACTTCAACAAGGTACCGTTCTTCAAGCCTACAGCAGGCGTAAGACGTGACCAGGCACAGAAGGTAAGCAACGGCAGAAAGATAGACATTGAGGCACTGAAGAAATCGCCTTTAAACAAATACAATTATCTCACTGACAACGTTCAGTACCTTATTTTCAGCAAGATGCAGGAGGTAATCGACAGCGGATTCATTACAGTCCCTGACAGCGACATAGTACCTCTCGTGCTTACTGTGGGACTCAGCATACCAAACAGACTTATTCAGATAATCCAGAAGTTTGACTTCACCAAAGATATTCCGAAGATTGTCATCGTATCAGCCGGTCAGAATACTTTTGAAGCACCGGAATGCATACTGCTCACACTCTTTAACCTTATAGGATTTGACATTATCGTATACACTCCTACAGGATACAAGAATCTTGAAGCATATATCCGTCCGGAAGCATTCCAGGAATTCATTCACGGCGAGTTCAAATATGATTTCAGACCACAGAACCTTGCTATTCCGAAAGAGATACCACAGGAAAAGACATCGTTCTTCGGAAGAATATTCAAGGGCAGAAAATGATCTGACACCGTCAGTATAACCGGCAGATCTGTTG
>CADAPI010000305.1 GCA_902789705.1 uncultured Ruminococcus sp. | reverse complement strand
GATGCAATGGCTAAGCTTTCTGAAAAATATAAGAAATCATCAGTGAAGTCATATGAAGTTGGCGACAACAAACTTGATATGACTGCTGATGTAGAAAACGGAAACAATTATCTTTTCTTACCGCTTGAATATCTTGAAGGATGGCATGCAAAGGTAAATGGTAACGATGCAGAAATTATCCCGGTTATGAATGGTGCTTTTATGGCTGTAAGACTTCCGGAGGGCCATTGTGAAATTAAAATGAGGTTCATGCCTGTAACCATAATAAAAGGGGGCGTAGTTACACTTATCGCTCTTGCTGTTTCTTTAGTAATGTTTATAATGAAAAAACGGGGAAAAGATATAGCTGAAATTCCATGGATCGCAAAAACAGCATCGGTCGTATTTACTTTTGTTTCAGTTTCAGTACTGGTAGTTATGTATGTTTTACCGGTTTTTCTTTGATTCAATATTAGCAGATCTAAAGTCGGATATTATCTTGAAAAGCTAAAACTTTAGAAAAAATCACACATGTAGGATCAACTAAAACATGAAGATGGATCGTTAACGTAAAGAATGCGAATAGTTCAAATTGCGAAGGGGATTAATCAGAAGATGATCAGTTTTAACAAACCACCATTTACAGGTAATGAACTCAAATATATTCAAAAAGCGGTAGAAAACAACCGTATTTGTGGCGATGGATTTTTTAATCTTGAGTGTATGAAATGGATTGAGGATAAAACCGGTACAAGTAAAAGTTTTTTGACAACATCCTGTACGCATGCACTTGAAATGGCAGCTCTTCTGGCGGATATAAAGCCAGGTGATGAAGTTATAATGCCTTCCTATACTTTTGTTTCTACAGCTGATGCATTTGTTGTAAGAGGTGGGGTACCGGTGTTTGTTGATATTCATCCTGATACTATGAATATTGATGAAAACCTTATTGAAAGTGCAATTACAGATAAAACCAAAGCAATTGTGCCGGTTCATTATGCAGGTGTCGGATGTGAAATGGATAAGATACTTGAAATAGCTGAAAAATATAATCTTTATGTAATAGAAGATGCGGCTCAGGGAATGATGGCTGAATACAAAGGAAAGTCACTTGGATCAATAGGAAACTTTGGTGCGTACAGTTTTCATGAAACCAAGAATTACAGTATGGGTGAAGGCGGAGCGTTGCTTATAAGAGATAAGAGACATATTGAACACGCTGAGATAATAAGAGAAAAAGGTACAGACCGCAGCAAATTTTTCAGAGGTCAGGTCGATAAATATCGTTGGGTGGATTTTGGTTCCTCGTATCTTCCGAGCGAACTCAATGCTGCGTATCTCTGGGCACAGCTTGAAGAAGCTGAGACTATATACAATGACCGTATGAATACCTGGAACAGATACAATGAAGCTTTTCAGGACCTTAAGCAGAAAGGTGTTCTCGAACTGCCGTATATTCCGGAATACTGTAAGCACAATGCTCATATGTATTATATGAAAACTGATAATCTGGAGACTCGTACAAAGCTGCTTGGCTATCTTAAAGAACATGGAGTACTGTCTGTTTTCCATTACGTTCCGCTTCATTCTGCACCTGCCGGAATCAAATACGGAAGATTCCATGGCGAGGATAAATACACGACTAAAGAAAGCGAGCGCCTTTTCAGACTCCCGATGTATTATGGAATGAAAGAGGAAGATGTAGAAACTGTAATAGAAGTTGTTCACAAATTCTTTGCGTGATAGTATATGTTTTGGGGTGATAAGAAAATGAAGGGAATAATACTGGCAGGAGGAGCAGGAACAAGACTGTATCCGCTTACAATGGTAACGTCGAAGCAGCTTCTTCCGGTTTACGACAAGCCGATGATATACTATCCGCTTTCCACGCTTATGCTTGCGGGAATACAGGATATTTTACTTATCAGTACACCGGAAGATACGCCAAGGTTTAAAGATCTTCTGGGAGACGGCAGTCAGTTTGGTATAAAACTTTCCTATACAGTTCAGAAAAGTCCGGACGGACTGGCTCAGGCTTTTATACTCGGAGAAGAGTTTATTGGCAGCGACGCGTGTGCTATGATACTTGGTGATAATATATTTTATGGCAACCGTTTTTCACACATATTGAAGAAAGCTGTGGAAAATGCGGCGAAAGGAACTGCTACAGTTTTCGGATACTTTGTTTCTGATCCTGAAAGATTCGGAATAGTGGAATTTGATAATCACGGAAAAGTGCTGTCTGTTGAGGAAAAGCCGGAGAATCCTAAATCAAATTACGCTATTACCGGTCTGTATTTCTATCCGGCAGGAGT
>CADAPI010000304.1 GCA_902789705.1 uncultured Ruminococcus sp. | reverse complement strand
CGGTCATCATTTTCAGCAATGACGGTCATGCACTTCTGCTCAATTCAAAGGCTATGGAAGAGCTCGGTATCTGCAAGGAGACTCCCGATCCCGACAGAAACAGCTATTACGTCAGAAATGAGAACGGTGAGCCGACTGGTCTTGTTATCGAGATAGCCGCTATGCTTCCGTGTAAAGCACTCATTAGGGAGATCGCTCCCGAAGAAAACGAGGAGATCATCCGTGAGCTCGTACTAAGCTATTCACGGCTCGGCTATACGGGAATATTTGAGGCTATGTCTGCCGATGACGACAGTACCGACGTGCTGGAAATATTGCAGAAAATGGATAAAGCCGGCAGAATTCCGCTGCATATCTCGACAAGCTTCTGCTATCACGGCGAGGATATTATGAATGCCGAAACAGTTCTCGGACTTATGAAGCGCAATCGTGAGATGTATTCTTCAGAAAACGTAAACCACGACACACTGAAAATGATAACCGACGGAACTGTTGAAGAACAAACAGCTCTGCTGTATGAGCCATACGCCGACTCTGAGGACAATTATGGTTCAGAAATGCTCAGTGCGGAGGAAATGAAAAATGCAGCACGACTTGCTGCTGACGAGGGATTCTCGGTGCATATCCACGCTATCGGCGACAAGGCAGTAACACGGGCTCTTGACGTTCTGTGTGAACTCAAAGGCTGCGAGGGAACGAGGACTATCGCACACAATCAGCTTTATACGGACGACGATACAGCCCGTATCATAAATGACGGCGGCATCTTCTTCCAGACCACTCCTCAGTGGACGAAAAACGACGATCATACGCTCAGATTTCTCGGTGAACAGCGCTTTGCAAAACAGTTTCAGTCAGGAACTATGCAGCGCGGAGGCGTAACTGTTACTTTCGGAAGCGACAGCTGCCTTGAACCCGAAACTGCCAATGCGTTTGCAGGTATTTTTTACGCTTCTGCCCGCGGGGACTCTGCTGCCTGCGGAAAGGAATGCCTGCCGCCTCAGAGTGAGAGTATGACCCGTAAGGAAAGCCTTCTGGCATATACTTTAAACGCTGCAAAACAGCTCAGGATCGACCATAAAACCGGAAGCATTTCCGTTGGAAAGCTTGCTGATTTTGCGGTCATCGACCGTGATGTCATAAACTGTCCGGTCCAGAAGCTGAAAGAAATAAAGGTTGAGCAAACCTGGTTCTGCGGAAACAGGATCATATGAGCTCACATCATCAATACATTTTTCAGGCTGCTTCGGCAGCTTTTTTTATCCTGAAAAATTCCTGATAGTTCCCCTATCATCTTGCTTTCACCATACAGTGATACAATTCTTCTGATTAAAATTTTAGATAATCGTTCATAATTAATTATTAATTTCATAATAAAAGTATGTTATAATCAAATCATCATTAATGCATCAATACTTTTTTTATATTAACAGAATTATTGATAATCCACCAAAATCCAGAAATGAAAAACTTGCCTCTTTAATGAGAACACTAAGAATTTGCGAAGAGCTTTGGACAGGTTGGGATAAAATTGTAATTGTCTGTGAATTAATACAACTTCCAGCCCCCAAAATCGAGATTTATGAGGATAGTACTAAAGTTACTTTATATTCTCATATTCCTTTTACTAATCTTTCTACAGAAGAAAAATTATGGTCATGTTACCTACACGCTTGTATAAAATACGTTCAAAATGAGAACTTAACAAATAGTTCGTTAAGAAAGCGTTTTGCATTACCAGAATCTTCTTCTGGTAGTGTTTCAAGATTAATAAAAGAAGCAGTTAACAAGCAAATGATTAAACCATTTGATCCCGATACAGCTCCGAGATAGATGAAATACATTCCTATTTGGGCATGAATTTAACTTGCCGGTAATTTGCTGAGAGCGTATTTATACAACTAAAAGTGCCTAAAATTCATAATATTTAACTTGCTTGTAACTTGCTGAAAAACTGTCTCTGAAAGAATAAGGCTTTAAAAATGTTTTGAAACACGTGCGCTATTTCCATACAGGCAGATCAGTTTCCAAATCTGAGCAACCTCATTAAGTATCACCGTTGAAGATGGATTCTTTATGATTAATAACAGGAGTATGCCAAAATGATTTGGTCTTTCGCTGGTCTTTCGCTGGTCTTTATCTGGTCTTTTAAGTTACAAAGCATTAGAAAAAAGAGGATAAAGATAAGCAATGATAAAACATTGAAAGTGCCGTAAAACAGGCGTTTTCGCAAACAATAGAATAAAATACAAATGCCGATAGACGTTACTCAAAGAGATACTTGACGAGAATGGCA
>CADAPI010000303.1 GCA_902789705.1 uncultured Ruminococcus sp. | reverse complement strand
GATTTTCCAGTCTCCGACTGGAAAATTTCAATTCATTTTTCTTCGAAAAATGCTCCTTTATTATCACTTTATCCACCACTCTGGTGTCAGTTCACCAAGCGTGATAACTTTCTCCTGCTTATAATCCATCATTATTTCGATATCCTTATATCTTCCCGGCATAAGCTGAACCATCAGTTCACGGCATGCTCCACATGGAGCACCGCTTGTGCCGTCAGGCAGAACAGCAATCACCTTTATGATCTCCTGTTCACCATTGGTTATCATATTGAAGATAGCGTTTCGTTCTGCACATATTCCAAGTGTGGAACATGTATCGATACATACACCGGTATATATTTTTCCTGATGATGACATAACAGCCGCAGATACTTCACCGCATGTTACATAATCTGAAATTCGTCGTTCATTTCTTAATGAAACAGCAGCTTTATACATCAAATCCCACTGCCACTGATCCTTTGTTATACTGCTTGCATGACCTGTTCTCTTTTCATTAAGAAGAGGTACATCAATATTTTCTGATGTAAACTGATAACGGAAACCGCACTTTTCCTGCGCGCGTTTTGATTTGATATTTCCGTCGTAGTAACCGCACCAGACCTTTGTCATACCAAGGTCTTCGAATGCACGGCGAAGCAGTTTCATTCCTGCCTCCGGTACAATTCCGCGACCCCAGAAAGGCTTACCGAGCCAGTATCCAAGCTCGCATTCATCATCACGGTCAGTCATATCGCTGTGGCCGTTCAGTTTCAGTTCGATAGCACCTATAGCTTTGTTATCTTCCTTAAGGCAGATGGCATATGCTTCTTTACCGTTTAATACATTTTTTATTACATAAATACTTTCTTCGATATCTTTATGTGCCGGCCATCCGGCTATCGGACCGACATCCAGATCTTTTGCATATTCATACATATCAGCTGCATCGCGTTCCTCCCAACGACGCAGAATAAGGCGTTCTGTCTCGATTATCATCTGTTCATTCCTCCGTGTAATCTCTATTCGTTTTTTCAGATAATGTACCTTTTTAGAATTTATATCTCATATCTGTATATCTATGTTCTTTATCTTCAAAACCGATTTTCTTATAAATCGGATAACCTTCCTTCGTTGCACTCAAATCTATTCTACCAAGGCCACGGTTTCTGCCGTATTCCACAAGGTTTCTGATAAGCTGCGTACAAATACCTTTTCCGCGGTATTCAGGTTCAGTATATACACTCAGTACTTCACCGTACAAGCCATTTAAAAGGATCGAATTTGCCGGCATCTCTATGATATGAAGATATGCTACCGCTACCATTCTACCGTTATCTTTTGCTGTAAATGCAACAAGTTCATCTCCGAGTTTTCTGTTAAAATAATCCGGAAGCTGCTTTCTCATACATTCACTTTCATGCTCACTTACACTTCCGAAATCATCGATCATATATGCTATCCTTAAACGGATCAGTTCATCAATATCATCTTTTGTTGCTTCACCATAAACTATACTCATTTTCTTTTGTCCTCCACATATCTTTCTTTATTCGTATTCCAGAACTTATGCGTTGTTTTGCTTATATTACAGATATAAATATTATACACTATTCAACAGATAAAAACAAGAAAAAACAGGTGCAAAGCACTCTGTCTCTGCACCTGTTCAGGTCAAATATACTGTAGGATCAGTAACTGAGAACTGTTCTTACAGATATATTTTTTGTTCTGTCTGTAATGCCGTTATTTGATGTACCGCTGCCGCCTGCTGCTGAATTCGGAATGATGATTCCCGGAAGAATTGTGTTTACTGATACTTCTGCGTCTACTGTCACCATTGAAGCTGCCTTGCTGATGTCAAAGTTTCCTGATGGTGTAAGTGTATATCCCCTGGCTGAGGCATTCTTTAATCCGTTGTTCATGTTCACGTCGATAAGGATGGCTGTTCTTGAAAGCATTGCGCGTTCCTTTTCCTCTGACAATGTTCCGAGCATAAGGAATATTCTGAGGTATTCCTTATAAGTGAGAGTGATTGCACTTGCAGGTGACGGCGCCTTCTTTGATGCGTTAATATTAACGCTGCCGAACTTGTCAGTAAGCGCTGTAGTAGCACCTGTTACCATGTTTCCTACAAGGTCCTTGGCATAGTCTTCGGCACATTCGCCTGCTGCACCGATACCGTTCTTTGCTATTTCCTTTACGGATTTTCCAACATTGTCTACCGTATTCTTTACCGGATTTCTTAATGAATCAACTGTGTTTTTGATCTGTTCAGCAATATCCGTTTTAATCTGTTCGATTTTTTCCTTAGTTCCGCCGAT
>CADAPI010000302.1:2343-3105 GCA_902789705.1 uncultured Ruminococcus sp. | reverse complement strand
CTTCCGAAAAGGAAGGTAAGAAGGAACATGCCGACGGACCAGCCTGTACCCCAGAGCATGAACTCCTTAAGGTCCCAGTGCATCTGATCCATAAAGCCCTTAAACATTTCCGCCGAGTCCTTCGGATCAGACATCCAGTATGAAAAGTGGCTTATGTAATAGCAGCTTCCGCACTGAATGAACTGATTTGTGTTCCAGCCGCAGGCGAAAACCGGAATGTCCGAATTTGAAAGCTTAAAGCCGAAAAAATAGGAACCGTAGAAAATAAATATGAAAGCCAGTATGTGTACAATGTCACGTACGTGCCAGAACGTATCTTTTCTGTACGCAGGCGTTCCGAGTGATGAAAGATCGTACCCGTCCTTTGGCTTTGAAACTATCCTTCTTATTATAAGAACGGAAACTATTCCGGCAAACGAGATCAGAACAAGAAGCAGCACCGGCACAATACCTTTTCTGAAGCTGTACCATGTTCTTTCACTGTGCTGTGCGATAAGGAAGAAAATGTAGTTATCATTTCCGTCTGTAAAAGTAACCGTAATACCTCCCGGAAGTTCTTCAAGGGACGCAAATTTTACAGTTCCGTGTTCGTCTGTAACTACACTGCGCTTTCCTTTTACTGTTTCAAGCATCACCTCAGCAGAGGCAAGTTCCTTTCCGCGGTACATGATCGTAATGTCCTCTTCTTTGGTAATTTCCTTTGCATTCATTACGACTTCAAACGGAACACTTCCGAGGTTAAAATCATTTTCCAGTGCATAG
>CADAPI010000302.1:0-2309 GCA_902789705.1 uncultured Ruminococcus sp. | reverse complement strand
TTTCGTCTTTTTCTTCGGCTTCCGAAACGGCCAGAAAAGCCGAACACCCCTTATAAATACCGTCCTTTATTTCTCCTGTTTCATTTTCCCCTGTAAGGTAATACCACTTTACCTTGCTTTCATCAGTTCCGGAAGGCAGGTCAAGAACAAGCTTGTCCCCGTCGAATGAAAAGCCTAGTGAAGAACCACCCTCAGTATTTTTTTCCAGAGTTGTGTTTCTGTCAAATGAGCATATGCAGACAACCGAAGTCAGAGCTGCCAGAACTATAATACCGACCGTGACCAGAATCCCGATAAGATTTCTGAAACGAATGTTATGCATCTTTTATCCTTTCGTCAGACTAAGATCTCGCGGAAAGCTTCGATCCTGAGTCTGAGCTGTTCAATGTCATTTTCCTGATAGTCAGTTTCTATTTTAAAGTATGAGATGCCTTTGTTTTCACAGAGTTTCTCGAAGAGGACCGAATCGGCATCTTCAGTTTTTCTTCCTCTTATAACATGAAAAATAACACCGTCAGGCTTTGTTTTTTCAATTTCTTCCTTAAGCTTTGTTATTGCATAGTCAGTTTCAAGGTACCCTGACAGAACGATGTTTCCGATGGAATTTCTTATTACGCTGTAAAACTCTGCGTAGTCAGTCTTCCTTGTTTTCATTTCATCATCGAAATAAGGCTGCATGACCGGATCGATACAGCTAAGAAGACGAATGTCCGTTTCCTTTAAAAGCCTCAGAATTTTATGATTAGGATAATAAACCGGTGAACCTGCAAGTATTATTCCGGGAATATTCCGCTTGATTTTCTTTTCTTCTGATGCGGCAAGATATTCGTTAAGCGCGGTGAGTCTTTCAAGCCACTCCTCCTTATTATCAGTACAGTAAAGAGAATTCACAACAGTCATCACTGTTTCAAAACCGATGATGTCAGGATGTTTACGGCTCAGTGAAACAAGCTTTTTCACCTGTTTTCTTACACTGTTCATGAAGCTTACCGCTCCTTTAACGCTTCCGCGTTTTATACCGCAGACTTTTTTCAGTTCTTCATACATAAACGAAAGACTTTTCTGCCAGTACCCGTTCATATCATAAGCCTGGTACATTGCCGGCATATCAACTGTGATGACTTTACACTTTTCCTTCAGTTCACATGCAAGTTTTCTTGAGTTGTCATCGCTTATAAGTATGACTGCAGCACGGAACTTTTCGGGTTCGCAGCGTCCGGACTTAAGCATTCCGAAAACTGAACGGCTCAGGTCATCAGCATCTTTCGGTACAGTATCACATTCTCTTGCCTCGGCAGGTGTACCGCTTAGTATCCACAGCGGTGAACTGTCAAAACAGTAAATAAGTTCGGGAGGAAGACCTGCACCTATAACGGCAAGTCTCCCCTCACAGTTTATCTTTCCGTCAACAAATTTTCCGACGGTTTCCTCAAAGTAATCTGTAAACTTTTCTGTCATTTCATCTCTTCCCTGAAGCTAACAGTATCTGTTATACCGTTTTTCATGTTTTCAATACAGGTGATAATAGCTGACTTGAAAGCATTAAGGTCTTCGACCGGCACATACTTCGGATTGGTAGCAAAACCCGTTTCGATCATGCCTCCTGTTTCTGTAATGAACATTACAAAGAAGTAAAGGTCCCAGTTTACGATCATCGGCACCTGCCACATCGATGTTCTTATTCCCGGAATAAACTGTATCTCATCAACGCCGTCACCCTGTGAAGATACCATTTCGACTCCGCCCTGATTCATAAACGTGAGCATAAACCTGCTTCCGCCTATGTTCTCGTTCCAGGTGTTCTGGTTTTTAACGTTCTCGGCAACTTTTTTGCCTGTTTTTCTGAGAATATCAGCGTAGGAATCATTTTCTTCTATTTTCAGTCTGTGCGATATCATCTGTACCATAGGTCCTGCTATACCGAAATGGGAAAGCTTGTTTCTGTTAGCCATCGAATAGGTTATGGCTGTGTCTCTTTCCCCGAAAACGGCAGTCTGAGCGTAATGGACAGCAGCAAGTATCACCGATGAAAAAGTTACACCGTTTTTACGGCAGAATTCCTGTACCGGCTCTTTTTCAAACGAAAGATAAAAATCGCTTTCCTTAAAATCATGTGAACCTGTGCGGTCTTCCGTTCTGATACGCGGAAGATCGGCAAATTCATTTTTCCAGTATTCGGTGTACTTTTTCTCGGTCTCTTCAGTACGGCTTTCTGCCTCGGCAAGATAAAAGTCCATAAACTCAGCACCGGAGTGAAGCGTTTCATCATTCTTTCCGAGATAAGTAAAAAGAAGTTCCTTCATAAGATT
>CADAPI010000301.1 GCA_902789705.1 uncultured Ruminococcus sp. | reverse complement strand
TGTTTGTTCAACCGGTACGGATTCAGGTGAAATGTACTCATAATAATCATTTCCCATGTATCGGCCATATAATTCAAACCTATTTTTACCGTACCAGGCAAATGAATCCCTGCCTATTCCCGACTTGCCTTCTTTAACTTTGAAATTGTCAAGTTTACAGATAACTTCATCTGTTTCTGTAAGATTCATTGTACCGGCACTGTTGTCAAAATAAAACTTAGGAGTGATATCTGAAATTTCAGCTTTTTTTATTTCACCATTACGGTTTTTGTAGGTAACATAAGGCTTGTCGCCTTCAACATAATAGTAAAGGTCTTCTGAAAAATCATCACCTTCAGGTGCTTTTTCCACGGTTACTATCTTTCTTGTGTCGCCGGCAAAACGAACAAACTTTTCACCTTCAACCGGTCTTACTTCCACTACTTCATCGTAATTTATAAAAGGTAAATTCCAGAGTGAGAATTCTACTCCTGAATTGTAAGCCGGAACTTTATATGTTCTTTCTATCTTTCGGTTACCGTCTGTTTCAATATTTATAAATGAAACTCCCTGTGTTTTATAAAGCAGTGTTTCAAGAGCTTCGATCTGTTCTTCTGAAAAAACAGTATCTGATGTAACAGACTCAGTGAAGTTTACGCGTACTTTAGGGTAAAACTTGAATCCGTTTTCGTAGTATAGATCAAAGTCTGCTACAGGTGCTATTTTGCTGCACAATGCTGCGATCTCTTCCGGATCATAAATTGCATTCTGACGCTGGTCATACCACAGCCAGATCTGCATTGAATCAGCACTCCAGCCTGAAGTTGAATAGTACCAGATATCATTCAAAGCTTTAACTTCTGAGTATGATTTAAGTACTTCTGCAGCGTTCTGTCTTGCGATTATTGTATCGGCAGTAAGAACGTAGGAATCGTCTCTTTTTTCGATCTTTGCTTTTTCAAGCCTGCCGTTGATCTCATCTGCCGGAAGTTCCTTGCCGTCATAAGTGATTATTTCAGTATAAGCGAGCTCGTTGTACATAAGGCACGATTCACCGGCATGGTTAAGGCAGAGTGCACTGTCGAGAGTTACAGAGTTTTCCCTGTCACGATCAAGAATACCGAAGCTGCATGATCTGGCACTTGAATGTACTTCATCAACTGCAAATAATTCCTGTTTGAAAATTTCATCGGCTACATCAGACATATTAAGCCAGCCTTTATAGATATCATCCGACGGTGCAGTGTAAATATTTCTCTTAACGTAATCAAGAGGTGCATCGTCATCAGTTGTCTTTACTGAAATACCGCACCATGGTTCCTGTGATCCGTAAAACAACTCCTTTATCTTTTCAAAATCCTCAGATTTTGCATCAGGCTTACACTTAAACTGATATAAATGGATCTGACTGAGATCATCAACGATTTCTTCGGTGAATTCAGGGTTAAGCATAGAGTACTCTTCCATGAACTCTTCCTTATCAAACTGGTCACTTCTTATGGTAAGAGGATCAATTTCAAATTCATGTTCCTTTACGCACACATACTCATCAAGTGAAAGAACATTGGCGTTAGTCACAATTGCTCTTACAGATTCTTCTTCATAAGCGTTTCCACTTGAACTGAAACGATAGGAATTTGTACCTTCAATTTTTTCAAATTTTATTCCCGGATCCACTTTGTCATATGGTGGTTCTGTTCCTTCTTTCATTGTGACTACCGAATAGGTTTCATCAGTAAAGTAGTGCATTTTTCCCGATTTCTCAACCACCAGAACGCACAGGTCGTGAAATCTTTCTGTCGGATCTTTTTCATGATCACGAAAGCTCATAACAATGGCATCATTTTTGCTATATTGTCCGAGCACTTCCTGCATAGTTTTTGCAGTCTCATTCTGAACCGGTTCAGCTATCGGGGTGTTATTAAGCGGTTCGGCTTTAACCTCATCTGCATAAACTGACGGAACGATGAATGAAGACATCATTGCTGCTGACATGATCCCTGCGATTATTTTTTTCATAGAAAACCATCCCTTTCTGTATAATCCCTGTTCTTTTTACAGGGGAAATTCGTAGAATTAATGTTGTTCTTTTCTGCTTATGGTTCTTTAACATATATTAAATATTCGTCTTCTCTTTCAAAATAAAATACACTGACCTGATCATCAGACACACTTTCCAATGGATATCCGCTTACATCATATCTCAATGAATATTCACTTACTTCATAACTATTACCTTCATCGTCCGAAAGAGAAATAGTCTTTATGTATTTTCCAGCCTGTCCTTTTGTTATTAATAATTTTCGCTCATACTTTACTCCATCTGAAGTTTTCAGATAAACAGGAAAATCATCTTTACTGTAT
>CADAPI010000300.1 GCA_902789705.1 uncultured Ruminococcus sp. | reverse complement strand
GATATTCCGGCAACAGGACACAAGTTTGGAACACCGGTATACACATGGTCAGCAGATGGCAGCACTTGCACAGCGATAGCAATTTGCGAGACAGATAAGAAGTTCACAGTTACAGAAGAAGCAGTTATCACAAGTACAGTGAAGACAGCAGCAACATGCGATAAGGCTGGAGTTACAACATATACAGCGTTATTCAAGAATGAACTCTTCAGTTCACAGACAAAGGACGTTGAAGATATTCCTGCAGCAGGCCACAAGTACGGAACACCAGTATATACATGGTCTGAAGACGGAAAGACATGTACTGCAACAGTAACATGTGAACACGACAAGACACATGCAGTGACTGAAACTGCAGTTATCACAGGTGCAGTAAAGACAGCAGCAACATGTGATAAGAATGGTATAACAACCTACACAGCGACATTCAAGAATGCGCTCTTCGCATTACAGACAAAGGATGTGGCTGATATCCCTGCAACAGGCGAACATAAGTTCGGCGGCTGGCATGTAACCATTACAGCAAATGCGGAACATGACGGAACCAAGGAACATAAGTGTGAGGTCTGCGGTCTTACAGAAACAGCTTCTACTTCATACGACTATCATGAAAGTGCAGATGAAGTAACAGATCCTGAAAACAAGCCTGGTGAGATCAGAAATATCACAGAGCCGGAAACCAATGCATGCAGTGGTACTATCGAAGTTACAGATAAGAAGGAGATTCTCGATACATTCCCGCTTACAAACGAAGAATGCGATCAGGTTGAAAACGGAAAGGATATCGGACTCAAACTTGAAGTAACTGATATTTCAGGAAATGAAGGCGTTAAGGAAAAAGCGGATGAAGCCGTAAAGGATACTGTCGGTGAAAACGGTGTTGTAGCAGCTGTTCTTGATGTATCTATCCATAAGTACATCGGCGGACAGGATGCAGGCAGAGTAACACAGCTCAATAAGGTACTCAGAGTTTACATTGATCTTCCTGCAGGACTTTACAAGGAAGGCAGAACATTCTACGTAGTACGTGAACATGAGGGCAAGTATGAAGCACTTCCGCTGACACTTGTATCTGAAACAAGAGCATACTTTGAATCAGATCAGTATTCACAGTTCTATATTGTTTATACTGAAGCTCATGAACACGAATTCGGCGAATGGAAGACTTCACAGAACGCATCATGGCTGCACAGAGGATATGAAGAAAGAACCTGTGAATGCGGAGAAAAGGAAACCAGAAGAGTCGAAGAAAGCTGGACAGAATGGCTTGTTGGTGCAGTCGGCAGAAGACTCAGAAACCTTTTCCGCTGATAACATAATTCTTAAAACTGCGATGAATGATCATCCGCAGGTAAAACAAAATTAATGAGCGGCAGCTCATTTACGATCAAAACGGCACTTTCAGCCTTAGCTGAAGGTGCCGTTTTTCCTTGAAAATGAACTGAAAAAATGCTATAATACATGTAATGAAAGATACTTTGAACCCGTGATCATCAAAATGAAATAAAAACACATGGTAAATACTTGACAAACTAAATTTACCATGGTACAATAATTGATGTAAGATAATAGAAATACTTACGTTAATTATTGGAATAAGGAGAGTTAAGATGAAAAGCATTATTCATGAAAACGGGAAAAGTATGAGCAAAAATGAAAAGAATACTGAAACAGTAAATGCAGCCGAGGTACAGGAAACAGTTCCTGTTGCAGGCTCACAGCCGATACTGAAACCCAAACTTGATGTGGTATTCAAGATGATATTTGCAGATCCGGAGGGGGAAGGGTGTCTTAAAAGTCTCATTTCTTCTATAATAGGAATTCCAAAAGAGGAAATAACCGAACTGACTATCGAGAACACCGAACTGATACCGGAACTGGTGGAAGATAAGTTTTCACGTCTTGATATCAAGGCAAGGGTGAACGGCAGGAAGATCAATATCGAAATACAGGTAGCCTATGATAAGGACTATATCAGCAGGACGATATTCTACTGGGCGAAGCTGTTTACAGAAGGTTTTAAGAAGGGTACATCGTATTCTAAACTGTCGGGGACAATAAGTATCAACATACTGGGGTTTGATTGGTTTGAGTGTGAAGAATACTGGTCACATTATCAGCTGATAGAGAAGGACAGAGGAGACCTTCTGACAGACAAGGTATCATTTCATTATCTGGAGTTAAAAAAGGCAGCTAAAGAACACGGAGACAGCACACTCCTGCAGTGGCTGCATCTGATAAACGCAGAAACGGAGGATGATCTTATGGCAGCAGAAGCATTAGCACAGAAGACAAACGTTCCGGAAATACAGGACGGTTCCGGAAATACAGGACGCAATAGTACGTATAAGAACTCTCAGTGCGGATGAAAGAGCGAGGGAGCTTGCATATCAGCGTGAACTTGCGCTTCATGAAAGAGCTACATGGGAGGAAAATCTGAAGGAAGCCGAAGAGAAAACAAGGGAAGCCGAAGAGAGAGCAGAGAAAGCTGAGAAAGAAAAAGCTTCAGTTGAAAAAGAGAAAGCTTTACAACAACAGAAATTTACAGATGAACTCCGTAAGCTTGGCTACACCGACGAACGCATTGCAGAAATACTTGGCGAATAATATAGCATAAGAAATAATGATTCAGAAGAAAGAAAAAGGTCCCGACCCGTCTTACGACGAGCCGGGGCTATTTATAGTGCGCCTGCCGGAGCACGCTTTATATTTGCAAAAGCTAAACGGTGCTCATGTAAAGAGTGCCGTTTCCGTATTTCTCCTCTCTGTAGCTGGCCAGTTCAGATTTTTGTAATTGTGGCTAGTCCGTGGATAGTAACTTCAGCGTGAGCCGAAGGTGCCTTTTTCACCATGAAAACTTGACAAAACAGTGCTAAAGAAGTATAATTAAATTAAGCTAAAAAGCTTACGGAAGGCGTCCCACCGCCTATATCCCAAGGGTGGAACATTAATGAAGGTGTCTCGCCACCTGTGTTTTAAGGGCGAAACATTAAAGAAGGCGTCCCACCGCCTATATCCCAAGGGTGGAACATTAAAGTACAAGAAGGGGAGCTACATGCTCCCTTTTCTTTATGTGAAGGAAACTGGATTTATGGGAATAACATTTAAAGATTTTGGATTTTATTTGATTGATGAAAAGTATCTGAAATATCTTCATGATATTGATGAAGAAGTCAGGTATGATGAATATAGAAACTATGACAAGAAGCCTTTTCTTGGAATTCTGGTGATGATGGACAGTTATACATATTTTATTCCATTAACGTCAGCGAAAACAAAACATATCAGATGGAAAAACGTCGATAAAACACATTATCTTATATATGAAATAATCGATAAAAAAGATAGAAATCCCAGGGATATTGTGAGAGAGTATTCAGATACCAAGTATCTGAAAATATTATCTGCTCTTGATATAAAGAAGATGGTTCCAGTGCCTGAAGGAGTTTATGAAAAAAAGAACTTTGATCAGGAAACAGATTTGAAGTATAAAAATTTGCTTCAGAAAGAGTATAGTTTTTGTCTGAAGATAAAGAAAGGAATAATCGAGAAAGCTGAAAACCTTTATAAACAGCAGAAAGATACATCTGTAGTTTTTAAGTACTATTGTGATTTTACCAAACTTGAAAAAGCCTGCGATGAATATGAAGGTTAGCTTATATCTGCATAAAACAGATATAAGGTTTCCTATCACGACGGTGGGCAAAACAAAACCAATGAGCGGCAGCTCGTTTACAATCAAAAAGGCACTTTCAGCGCCAGCTGAAGGTGCCTTTTTCACCTTTGAGAAGGTTGTGCCTGCGGCATAACCTAAAAAGTAAGCGATACATAATCCTACGGTAATAGAAAGACTCCCACGTAACATCAGATTACGTGGGAGTCAATTTATCTATGAAATTATTTTTTCGATTGATTC
>CADAPI010000299.1 GCA_902789705.1 uncultured Ruminococcus sp. | reverse complement strand
TATTCTTTCACCTATTGGCAGGACAATTGGATCATGACCGATGAAAACGGCAACACCGTAGACAGCTTTCCGCCGTTCAGCACCTTAAAGGACGATGAAGAACCCGAAGTACCGCAGGGCAAGCACATCGACGATGACGGAAACGGCTCACCGAGAGTTATAGGCAAGGTCTCAGGCGGAACGGAATCGGCTTCCGAGGACGTTTCGGGTGCAGACAGTGAAGTTACACCCGACACCGCTTCAAGCGTTTCTGAGAGCCGTTCAGGTGCGTCTGAGAGCAACCCTATGCCGATCATCGCAGGAGTGGCTATCGCCGCAGGTGTGGGAGTTGGCGGTTACTTTATGATGAAGAAGAAAAAGTGAGGTACAGCTATGATATTTAAGAGCAAGGAGCTTGTGAACGTGCCTGACCGTGGCGAAATGCCCGTGTGGTCAGTGGATACGGACACGCAGACGGTCACGCACGTTCACCCTAAGACATTCAAGACCGAAGAACACCGTTTCTTCCGTGACTATATCCGCTATCATCTGCACTATTCGGAGGAAGAAAATCCCGAACGCTTGCAGAAACTTGTGGACAATGGGGAGATTTTTCAGTATCTCTCCGACCTTGACAACAAGGTGTTCGACGCTCTTGACAGTCAGGAGGAACTTTTGAAAGCGAACAGCCGTGAGTTTCAGGAAGCCCACGAAAAGGGAGATATTGTCACTGAGGGTGCGATAGGAAATCTGCTTCAGCAGCAGGCAAGGGAAAGCGTGTTTGAAGCGATGATATATGTGTGAGGTGCGGTCATGTTTTGTGCGAACTGTTACATGGAGATACCCGCAGGCAAGGCTTATTACAAGCACCAGGACACAAACCAGAGCTTCTGCACCCTTGACTGTCTGAATGATTGGCTGATCTATGCCCACGCTGTAACCCTTGAAACCGGCGAGGGCGATGAACGTATTGAGGTGAATAATGATGACGAGTGAAGATTTTATAGAGGACTTGCGGAAAAGCGGAGTAATGCTTATAAAAAATGACGGCACTCAAACTGAGATACCGTCTGATTTTCTGAACAAGGCAACAGAGTTCTGCAAGTCTATGGGGTGCAGTTCAGTGATATATGATATTTACGATCCGCAGGACAGCGAACATACCGAGCTGACCGTTACGGATTGTGGGTATGCGGAATAATAAGAAACGGATAGCCGTCTGTTGAGGACGGTCTATCCGTGTTTGAGTATATTCAGTTACTAAGCTAAATCAGAAGTTGTGTTTCTGATTATTCAGAATCCACCGTAATGTTTTAAGGTTTCTGCTGCAATTTCGGAACCGACATTCATAGCTTTTTCAATATTATTTTCGAGCATATATGAGCAAACAAATCCGGCGTGATAGCTGTCACCACAACCGGTCGTGTCAATTATGCGTTCAACTTTCACAGCTTGAACTTTGAATTCCTGTCCATTACAGTATGTAACGCTTCCACGTTCTGCAAGTGACACGTTGAACAGGCAACGGTATTTATTCGATAATTCTTTGAACTTCGGCAGGAGTTCTTCCGAGCCGCTTATCATAAAGAAATCAACATGCGGAGCAAATCGTTCCATATCTGCAAAATCTCTATATACATCAAAATCTACCGCAAGCTTAAAGCCAAGAGTTTCCTTCAGTTCAACTACTTGCGAAAAACACGAAGCCCAGAAATGGACAAAGACTACATCGGACCTTGATAAGATTTTGATTTCATTATAATTCAGTACGATGTTATCGAGAATTTTTCCGTTCCATGAATCATCTTTATAATACCTATCGCCCGATTCTGTAAGGTAAGTCATATTATTTGCAGTCTGATACCTTTCATCAATGCGTATATGATTTTTATCAATATCAAGCTTTGATATTGAATCCATTATCGCTTCTGCATATTTATCTTTTCCGACAACACCAAGAAGCGTAACATCTATATCCTTAAAGTGCGAGGCATGAGCAGCAAAATTCAATGCTTCTCCTCCCGGTCTGATTATTTCAGTACCGTAAAAAACATCTGCACATATACAAGGAAGTGAAGTCAGCTTAATTTTATTCATTATACCACCTCACAAATTCCGATTTAACTTACTAACACACAGTATATCACACTAAACAACCAAAGTCAAATATATAACGAAAGAAGGAATCAAAATGCCAAACCATGTAATGAACGTCCTTGAATTCTCCGGTGATGCCGGGAAGATCAGGGAAATGAGAGAAAAGATCAAGAACGATAAATTCGGCCTCGGGTCTATCGACTTTGAGAAGATAATTCCGATGCCGGAAAGCATTTACCGGGGCAGCATTGGAAATGAGGAAATGAAGCAATACGGAGAAAACAACTGGTATGACTGGTCGCTGGGAAACTGGGGAACCAAATGGAATGCTGTAACAGACGAAAT
>CADAPI010000298.1 GCA_902789705.1 uncultured Ruminococcus sp. | reverse complement strand
GTTGTTTCAACGCAGACTTCACCGGCATTCAGCGATACCGATTTTATTCTATGTACCGAATCATCAAGATCAGCAAATTCTTTTCCGAATATATCTGAGAACCGAAGCGGATTACCGGATCTGTCAAACATATGGCAGACTTTATTCCGCTCTGATTCCTGATAGCAGAATATATTCATGGTTGTATCCTGAAAACTCCTCTCAGGTTCCTGGATAGCGCCAATATCTGCTGTGATTCCTTCTGATTCCAGCTGTTTCTTTGCTTTTTCAAGATTTTCTCTGATTGCAGCAGTTTCTTCAACAGTGAGAAAAGCTGAACCGTCAAGAACACTGGATTTTTTCCCTTTTTCATCAGTTATTCTCTTAAAAAACAGATCGCCGCGAAAGGCTTTGTTAATGCTGTCAAGATCAATATTCAGCTTTGACTGATCGAGTATCTCTCTCATGTCAAAGAATTCACCTGTTATCATTAAATCAGGAAGATAATACCGGTATGCGTTATCGGCCCAATGAGAGTTGGTGCTACGTGATGTTGTTATGAATTTCATGCGCGGATTGCAGAACAGATACGGGTTGTTTTCCGGAATTTCGACAGTTTCTATTGAGAACTCTTCAATATCACCGGTAAGTCCGGTAAATTCAGACTTAACAACATCATAATAACATTCATTATAGTAAGTGTCGATTATTTCATCTTTTACAGCATCATTTACATAGTTTATAAAGGTTTCGCCTTTATAAAACAAATCAGAAAATTCCTTTATCTGCGATCCGTTCCTCATATCAAAATTAAGAAAATATGTTCTTTCCGCGTAATCTCTCCCCGTGCCTCTGGAATGCCAGAGATTAAAAGAAATATATCCGTTTACCGCCACATAACTTATATGCAACTGTCACTGGAAAATTCCTTGACTTCAGCAGAATTTATAAACGTTTTTAATTTATCATTTATTTTCTCTTCAACTACTTTGTCCTTAAGAAAATCTACAAGAGTGTCACATTCAATACTGCCACTAAAAGCCGATCTGAAATAATCCGGCTTATAGTCTTTACCTCTTGGCTTTCCTGTTCCCTTCTTCGTATACGGTACGAGCCAGTCAGGTATTTCCATGTCTTCCACCGGCAGATAACCTGTTTCAAGAACGCACATCTGTCCTTCTTCAGAAACGGCCCAGTCAAGAAAACGATGCACACTCTCCGGTGCACTGTCCGTGTACATAACATAAGTTGAGCTTATAAGCGGATATGAACCGTCAGCAATAGTGGATTTTGACGGTTTTACTCCGTCTACAGCAATAAATTTGACATCGGATGAATTCTCATACATCTGAGCTGCATATGAATACACTGAATAACCTATTGCCTGTGCGGAATTATCATACAGTGTCACATTGTCCATAAGACTTCCCATAGATGTTACCGGGGACTGATTTGTATTCTTCAGATCGATAAGTTCTCTGTCCCCCATAAACTGCACAACAAGATTCTGACTTCCGGAATCCTTGTTCCTCTGGAAAGGAACGATCGGTGCATCGTTTCCTCCGACTTCTTTCCAGTTGGTTATCACTCCCGAATAAATATCCCTGATCTGATCCTGAGTAAGCGAGTTTACCGGGTTATTCTTGTTTACTATAAAAACAAAAGCTTCCTTTGCAACAGGAGTAAAATTAAGGTGCACACCTGCATCAGCTGCTTTCTGTTTCTGTTCTTCGGAAACCGGAACTGTAAATATCATATCTGTCTCGCCTGAAAGAAGCATGTCAAATGCCTCGTGAGTCTTGTGATGAGTGACATAATTAGATGATTTGACATAGTTTTTTCCGAGCATTCTGGATTTAAAACCCGCTTCGAGCGGTATGGCGGAAGTTGACCCGTCCATAACGGGCATATTCTCTTCCGTCCAGAAAAAATCTGTTCCGTCAAGTACATTTTTCAGTTTGATAACATCACGTACATTGATTTTCCAGTCACCGTTATAATCATACCATTGTCTGGTTTCGATCTTCTCCGGTGCACTTATGATACAGGAAATATAATTACTGAGATCACCTTCGGAAAGTTTTCCGTCATCATCGATATCTCCCCTGATCTCAGCTTTTTCACTTTCTTTCTCTTCACTTCCGGTCAGTGCACAGACCGGAAAACATGATGCAGCCATTACTGCAGCAAGAATGAATGATAATTTTTTCTTCATAGCACGCTCCTTTTCGGGTACGTTTCATCTGATAAAATACGGATATATTTTACCATATCGCTTTATAAAATGCAAGATGTTAATTGCGGTTATAAAACTGAACTGAATAAATGATTTGTTTCGCCATATAGTAAACGGAAAAATCTTTTTGCGTTCACTGCAATTCCGGCAAAATATATTTGCTTTTTCAGAATAAAGATAGTATAATTAGATATTGGTGTTATGAACACTTACGGAAACAATTAAACACCCTACGGAGGATTGGTTTATGAATATAACAGTTTTATGCGGTGGTCTCAGCGGTGAAAGAGACGTAAGTCTTACTTCTGGTCTTATGTGTGCAAAGGCACTCAGCAAGAAAGGTCACGAAGTATTTCTTCTCGATGTTTTCATGGGAACAGATTTCCCTCCTGAAAAAGCATTTGTTGAAAGACAGGATTTTTCAGATGTTACATCTTCTATCGCAGCAGATGCACCTGACCTTGAAGAAGTAAAGAGACTCAGAGGTGAAAGCCCTGACGGATTTTTCGGAAAGAACGTAATTGACATCTGCAAGAAGTCAGACATCGTATTCATGGCTCTCCACGGATGCAACGGCGAAGACGGCAAGATCCAGGCTACTTTTGATCTTCTTGGTATCCCGTACACTGGTTCTGACTACCTTGGAAGTGCAAATGCTATGAACAAGGGCATTACAAGAAGACTTCTCATGGCTGACGGCATTAATATGGCTAACGGCGCTCACTATACAAAGAACGACTACGAAACAGGAAAAACAGCAGAATGGAACTCCTTCCCTTGTATCGTAAAGCCTTGCTGCGGCGGTTCAAGTATCGGTGTTTCAAAGGCTGAAAACAAGGAAGAATTCGAAAAGGCTCTCAAGACCTGCTTTAAGTATGAAGACGAAGCTATCGTTGAGGAATTTATCAAGGGACGTGAATTCTCAATAGGCGTTATCGAAGGCAAGGCACTTCCTGTTATCGAGATCATCGCTGATGGTTTCTACGACTACAAGAACAAGTACTCAGGCAAGACACGTGAGGTTTGCCCTGCTGAAGTGGATGACGAAACAGCAAATAAGCTTCAGGCTGCTGCTGAAAATGCTTTCGCATCACTTAAGCTCAACATCTACGCA
>CADAPI010000297.1 GCA_902789705.1 uncultured Ruminococcus sp. | reverse complement strand
GGAATATCTCGAAAAGATCATGGAGGATCCGACAAATCCTGAATACGCTAACTTCACGATCCGTGTATCAGGCTACGCTGTCAAGTTCGTTGATCTTACAAGGGAACAGCAGCTCGACGTAATTTCAAGAACATTCCACTCAACAAGATAATTCCTTAAAAGTATATCCCCTTATTACGGCGGGATGTGCAGTGCTATACTGTACATCCTGCCGTTTTTTTTAGAAAACGCTGATTTATTCATAAATCAGCGTGGGGTCCGGGGCGAAGCCCCGCAAATTCCACCTCCGGAAATCCGGCGAAGCCGGATTCCCGGTTTAATCAGTGTTTCCTTAAAGATCTTTTGTATATACTATAGGAAAAGTCGTATCTTCTTTGAGAAAAATCAACAGATTACCAGTCTTTCAGATTTGATATGCAAAAAGTACAAATTCTGTTGACAAACCGTCGTTTTTATTGTAAACTTAATATAACGAATTATAGCTTCACAGAATTATGTAAACGCTGATTATTCAAAAATAAGCGCGGGGTTCCGGGGCGAATCCGGATTTCCGGTTTAATCAGTGTTTCCTTATAACAGTGAAGTATTTCCATAGGAAAAGCGATAAGCAGAGGAGGGAATCTTATGAGCAGGATCTTTATTGAAGATGCAAAAAGAACAGAACTCGAACTCGGAACACAGAAGGCGGTCATAGCAGCAGTACAGTACACCTGCGACGATGAGACCAGATGGCTGCTCAATAACTATTCGTGCGGTGAATCAAGTTTTCACGATTCTGACGAAGATATTTTTGAAATGTTTTCTGAAATTGACCTGCTCGAAGGTGCTGAACTTATCGAGTTTATCAAGATCGTTGAAAACACCGTGACAGACAGCTTTTTCGGTTTTGATCTCTGCGGCGGGGACAATGACCAGCTAATAGAAACATTATCGGCAGTTCCGGAAGATGAAGTAACTGCGCTTTTAAAATATGTTATGAATCTCACACTGTGTGAAAGCGGTGAAGAGGATGAAATGATCGAATGGGGTGTGGGAAAATACTCTGACGAGATATACGAAGTTCCGTGCGATTTTTCAGGAATGACCGTAGAGGAGAAATTCCGCTACCGCCTTCAGCTTGAATCTGATATTTCACACGATACCGTTTTCCACTACATAAACATCGATGAATATGACAGGCACAAGAAGATACTGAAAAAACTCATTCCTGAGATAGATGATGAAGATTACAGGATCTGGAAGGAAAAATTCATTAATGAACAGCTTGGCATGATCGACAGGGAAAAGATCGTTACCTGTTCATACGCTTTTTCCGGATTAGGTCATTATGCTGATGTAATGCATGAAGATGACTATGACGTATTCAAAGACTTCATAACCGATAACGGATCCGCCGTCATGGAAGAGATACGCAGGGCTACCGATGAAGAAGTAAGACTTTACATTGCACTAAATGTAGATGTGGCGTGATCGTCTGACATGCGCAGCGGACAAACAACGGACAAACGCATTTTTTATGCAAAAAGAAAAGCTCAGAAACAGCGTAAAAGCAGTGTTTCTGAGCTTTTTGATCTGGTGACCCGTACGGGAATTGAACCCGTAATTATAGATTCAAAGAAAAAAGTGAACGCAAAAAACTGTCTTGCGTTCACTTTTTTTATCAGTCTTCGCCGGTTTCGGCGATCTTCTTTGCGTTCTGTTCGTTGATCTCAGGGAAGAAGGAGAGCAGCGGCTCTTCCTTTATGCCTTTGATGCGTCGGTTTACGTAGCTTCTGGTGATCTTTCTTACAAGCGGAGCGAGTGAAATGACACCGATAAGGTTAGGGATCATCATCATGCCGTTGAATGTATCTGAAATATCCCATGCAAGGCTTGAAGTGAGGATCGCACCGGAGATTATCATAAGAACGAAGATGACCTTGTAGATCTTTACTGCTTTCTGACTCTTTGCACCGGCAAGATATTCAATGGCTTTTGAGCCGTAGTGTGACCAGCCGAGAACTGTTGTGAATGAGAAAAGAAGAATTGCTATTGCGATGAAGTAACGTCCTATTTCAAGATTACCGATATGGAATACCGTGTTGAATGCTTCCGCAACAAGAGTTGAGTCGCTGTCTGTTACTGCGATACCTGTTGAAAGATCGATAACACCGGATGTAAGGATGGTCAGAGCTGTCATTGTGCAGACTACTATAGTATCAGCAAATACTTCGAAAATTCCCCAGAGTCCCTGCTTTACAGGTTCTACAACGTTGGAATTTGAGTGTACCATAACTGATGAACCGAGTCCGGCTTCGTTTGAGAATACGCCTCGCTTGCATCCCATGGTGATTACCTGCTTTAATGCGACACCGCCTGCAGCACCCCAGGCAGCCTTAGGTGTGAATGCACTGCTGAATATTGCTGCGAAAGCACCGCCGATATGAGTGAAGTTCTTAAGGATTATTACCAGTGAAC
>CADAPI010000296.1 GCA_902789705.1 uncultured Ruminococcus sp. | reverse complement strand
ACTTGAATTTGAAATTATTTTAGGCCCTGATGTTCACAGTTTGAACAAAGCTTTTTGCAATTTTCCGAATCTTCAGTATGCGTGTAAGCAAATAGGGTTATTTAAAATTGAAGCTCACTGTGCTACTACCACAGTGAGTTTTTAAGATTTATTGGATTAGTCCTCGGAAGCTGTTTCAGCCTTACGCAGGTCTTCCAGATTATTTGACCTGCAGTCTGCGGGAACCTTGTCTGACCACGGCAGAAGATGACTCATGTTGCTGAGTACGTTCTTCGGTCTTACCGAACTGATTTCCGTAAGAAGCCATTCAAGATATTTGTACGGAGCCAGACCGTTGGCTATCGCTGTCTGGATGATGGTGTAGTATCCGGCACTGACATCGGCTCCGTTCTCCGTGAAGTTAAATAAGAAGTTCTTTCTTCCCACGGTAAACGGACGTATTGAGTTTTCAGCAGTGTTATTGCTGACGTCACAGTTGCCGTCATTGAGGAAGTTCATCAGTTCCTGACTTCTGTCCAATACGTACTGTACCCCCTGACTCAGGCGGCTCTTCGGAAGACAGCACCGGGCATCCTTTATCCCCTGACAGAAGATAAAGAACTCATCCAGTATCGGCTTTGTTTTTTCCAGACGCAGGGCTTTTACCTTTTCAGGATCACGAACTCCCGAACCGTCAACACAGCTGAGGTTTGCCTCTTTTTCTACCACAAACACGCGATCCAGCAGCGTGACTGCTTTTGCAGCCAGCATGGTTTCACTGTTCTGTTTGTCTTTGGCAAGTTTTAAAATGTCGGCAAAGTGCCGTCGGGCATGTACCAGACATTCACATCTGATGATTTTTCCCCGACTTTCCCTCACTGTTTTATCGTATCCGGTGTAACCGTCCGTATGCAGGTATCCTTCAAATCCTTTCAGAAACTTCAGCGGATAATCACTGCTTCGTCCGCATTCGTGTTTAAAGTATCTTATCTGATGCGGAGCCCATTTGGTGGTGGAATACACCCACATGTACTGCTGTTTCGGTTTTCTGCCTTCGTGGGTTTTTATGACCTCAACCGGGGTTTCGTCTGCATGTATGTGGCCGTATTTAAAAAGTTCCTGTCTAAGCAGTTCGCAGAAGTTTTCCAGCTGGTTGCTGAACACCTTCTGACACCAGTCGCTCAGAACCTTTCTTACAACCGACATTCCGCAGTAGAAAATTGATGTTTTAATTTTCTACTGCTGTTTCGTATTTTTTGGGGAATGTCTTATTCTAGAAATATTTGATACATTTTTAACCATTCTTCGCCCAAAGCTTCCACGGTTCGTCGCTGGAAATCTGTAAGTCCCACGTATATGGATTTGTCTTCTGTGACCATTCTCCCTACGTTTGTAAACATTGAATAAATCCATCTTACAGTCGGATTCTGAACTTCTTTATTAACCTGATTTGGAAGCGTTTTGCTTTCTTTCTTCAGTTTCTTTCTAATGATGTATTCTGTCGCTGAATATACGAATAGACTGGTTACCATTATCATGAGTAAAGCTTCTATTCTTTCAGGCTTCTTCAGGAAGAACGAATCCATAAAGAACTGAGGATCCTTCAGGAATCTGAAACCTCTCTCAACTCTTTGCTGAGATTTATAATTCTTCAAAAGCTCTGCTGCTTTCCAGTCGTTCTCAGTGTCGTTTGTTACTATGACAAATACAGCTTTTTCATTTTTCTCTTCGGCAATTATTTCTTCGTTTCGCTCTACAGTGAGCTGAACGAAATGGTTGTAGCCGACAGGTTCAGCATCAGCTGCTCTTCTGCCTTTCCTGTAAACAGGTTCTTTTGTCACATTCAGTTCTTTCACTTTCACAAACTTGAATTTTTTGATAATTTCGTTTGTAGCCTTTAAGGCATCCGGCTCGCAACTGAAAGCTTTATGCCCATGTTTATCAAGCTTCTTTTCAAGTTCGGCAATTTCTTTGTTTACTTTGGCCTCAACTGATTTTTCAGCCCTTTTCCGAGCCTGCTGACTGTACACGCATAGAGCTTTCAGCTTCACGCCTTTGTATTCAAAGTCTGTGAGCTTTCCACTGTACTCATCGTCAATGAGCTCCATGTTGTTACTGATCACTGACGATATCAGGCCTCTTACTTCTGTAAGTCTGTTCGGTGCTCTGGTTATGTACAGAATCCCTTTTTCAGCCATATCCTTTAAATTAGGTTCTGTAAAAAGAGCTGCGTCTGCTACGAGATACCTGAAGTTGATGGCATCCTTTAAAGATTTTACCAGTGCCAGTGACGCCTGGAAGCCGGTGTTATCATTGGTGTTACCATCCTGTGGTTTCATGTATATCGGCATGCCGTGTTCATCCGTTATCATTTGCAACTCAGGATGGGCATCACGGGAGTATCCTCTGGCAGGAGTTATCGGTTCTTTATTTAATGACGACTCATTTCCATCGTTATTTATGTTTATCAGATACCTTTCGCCAAATGAATCGTCACAGTATTTTTCCCCGTGAAGGTGAAAGGAAGTGGAGTCCATGTGTATGCATTGCACATCCTGCTTCAGCTTTTTCATGCAGGAAAGTGACAGTTCAACAAACAGGTTGGATACATCTGCCTGAAACAGTCCATCCAGCAATCTGCCGAAGGCATCATCGTTAAGATATGAAACATCAAAGTTTTCACCAAAAAGTGTCTTAACATCAACGTTTCTGAAAAATGTTGGCGACAGATACATCGGCTTTGATACGTAGCTCATGGCATTTACGAGCATGCTGACAAACAGCTGGCCATTGCTTAATTTCTGATTGTTTGACAGTTTGGGAAGTCGGTTATCAATAAATTCTTCTATACCAAGATGTCTGCATGTTGAAACTACGAGTCCGTAGTGATCTGTACTTAAAATATGAGGTCTTATACTGTTCATGAGCTTAATTTCTTTAGGTTAATTTTTCAGTATAAAACCATTAAAATTGTACAATTAATAGTCATGTATGCAAAATATATGATATACATCACATAAAATATGATTATTTGATCAAATATTGATCAAATAATTGTTGAAATTCAACTGCGGAACGTCGGATAAAGAGGCCGTTCCCAAAAAATTATCTGCCGGCAAAACAGAAAAAGAAAATGATACTTCAGATAAAGCTCCCGTC
>CADAPI010000295.1 GCA_902789705.1 uncultured Ruminococcus sp. | reverse complement strand
TTACGGCGCAGTCTATTAACTGCGCCGTTTTTTTGCTTTCTTTAAAAAATACACAAAAAAGTATTGATTTCTGATCGGTTTTATGTTATAATTTTAAAGACAATTTTTTACAGAGTAAAAGGTAGTTTATCGTATTATCTTTTAACGGAAGGAATGAGTAAATAAAATGAAAATCGATCTGCATTGTCATACGACTTTATCCGACGGATCGCTTGGAATCGAAGAAGTAATTGCACAGGCAAAAAAGACAGGGATAGACGTGCTCTCAATCACTGACCATGATACCCTTTCATCATATTCAAGAGCAGCAGTACTTGCTGACAGATACGGCGTAAAGATCATCCAGGGCGTTGAGATGTCCGCATGGGACAAACAGAGAAACCAGAAGGTCCACATTCTCTGCTATGCACCTAAGAAACCAGACAGACTTGAAGGCCTCTGCCTCAAGTGCTGTGAGATAAGAAAATCCTGTTCAAAGGAAATGATCGATAAGGTAAGAAAACTTTATCCTATAAGCGAGGAAAGCGTACTCAAGCATGCCACAGGAAGCAAGAGTATTTTCAAGCAGCACATCATGCGTGCGCTTATTGAGTATGGCTATGCACTCGAATTCTACGGCGCACTCAACGATGAACTCTTTAATCTTAAAAACGGTACATGCCTTGTTGAACGTGAATATCCGGACGTTAAGTTCGTTCTTGAACTTATCCGTGCTGCCCGCGGTGTTTCAGTAATGGCTCATCCTGCACAGTACGACAACATCGAACTTCTTGAAGAACTTGCTGCCGAAGGCAAGATCGACGGAGTTGAGATCGGTCACTATACTGCAGACGAGGCTGCAAGAAGCAGAATGCAGGAAATAGCCGACAAGTACGATCTTATAGTAACAGGCGGTTCCGACTTCCACGGCCTTTACAACGCAAAGCCTACATACCTCGGAAGCGAAACAACAACAAAGGAAAACTTCGACAGAATAATCAGGCTTTCAAACAAGAGAGCATCTGAAGACAAGGCGCCGGCTGCACCGAAAGCGGATGAAAAACCGGCTGCACCTGCAAAAGGAGAGTAAACTGCATGAACGTAAACTTCACACCAAAGGGCGTATGCGCAAGAAACATGAGCTTCGACATTGAAGAAGGAGTAATAAGAAACCTTAAAGTAACAGGCGGATGCAACGGAAACCTCAAGGGTATCGCACGCCTTGTCGAAGGCATGAAGATCGAAGATGTTGTCTCAAAACTTGAAGGCATCGACTGCAACGGCAAGGGCACATCATGTCCTGACCAGCTCGCAAAGGCTGTAAGAGCGTATTTATGATCAGATGAAGAGACACTGATCTGCTTAAAGACCGGTGAACTCTTTGTGAACAGATAAACTATCAGACCGGTGCAGCCATTTGTGCTGTACCGGTTTCTTTCGGGATAACAGAAAAAAATAGATATCAGGCGGAGAAAATGTACTATTCAATACAGCTGATTTTCGGAGACAGAGTCTGTGAGCGTATTCTGTCACTTGATGACGGAAATGAAAGCTTCATAGATATTTCTGATCTTACAAAGAAGAAAGACTGCGTGATTTCCTTTGAAAAGTCCGGAGGAAAGCTGCGCATAAAAAATGACGGCAGTATCCTTGTTACAGGTGATGACGTTATACGCGACGGACACTGCAATGAAATAGAGATAAAAGGCACTGTACTCACCGGTGCCCTGTTTGTGTCTGCACTTGACAAAAATTCCGTCTGCTTTGAAAGTTTCTGCCCTGAAAGATCAGTCATCGTAGGAAGCGGTAACGACTGCGATATTATCATAAAAGGCGATTACATAAGCCGCAGACACGCTGAGATAAGCTGCGACGGAGGCGTGTTCAGCATTAAGGATATCAGCGAGAACGGCATTTTTGTAAACGGAAAAAAGATAGAAGGAAAACGCCAGCTTGATCCCTTCGATATTATCTGGATTTTCGGAGCAAAGATCGTGTTTGCCGGAGATTCCGTAGCAGTTCAGAAAAACAGTTTTTTTGCAGGACACAGACTCGTAAATGCAGATACCGGATACGAAACTGCGTCCGGCAGAAAAAATACGGCAGTAAAGAACGGAAGTCTGCGCAGTTTTTCACTTTCGGAAAAGGACTGTGAAGCCGAACTCGAGCTCCCCGGATCAGTGACAGCGGGACGGAAGAAACACGGAGTTTCTGAAATAATGAAGACTGCGGTCCCTGCGTCGGCGGTACTTTCTGCTGCTGCAGCCTTAAGAGGAGCTCTGACTGTTCCCCAGACCCTTGCGGCCTTTGCTGCCGGCACAGCTGCTGTTACGGGCATCTGGCTCGGAGCCGAACGTGTTGCCGGTATGGTAACTGCACAGCGCGACAGTTCAGACAGAAAAGAAGAACTAAAAAAATATGAGGGATTGCTTGCCGAAAAGCAGGAAAACTTCCGCCTGATGATGAACGAGCGTTTTCCGGATGCCAGAGAAGCAGCCCATATGTTTGCCGAAGGACGA
>CADAPI010000294.1 GCA_902789705.1 uncultured Ruminococcus sp. | reverse complement strand
CTGAACATATAAATGATCAGCGGCGAAGTTTCAATGATAAGCCGGTATATATAAATGATTAGTAAGAAAGGAAGATGAAAATGAAACTGGAAGATATCAAAAAGAAGATCGGAGAACCGGAGTATGATTTTCTGCGGGAAGATGAACATCTGGGAAAAAACATCATTCTGCTCGGACTCGGCGGATCGCATGCTTACGGAACTTTTACAGAAACATCAGACCTTGATGTACGCGGATGTGCGCTGAACAGCAAAGAGGAAATTCTTTGCCGTGATAACTTTGAGCAGGTAACTGACCAGCCGACTGACACGACTGTTTATTCCTTTAACAAACTCATGCAGCTGCTCACTGACTGCAATCCGAACACTATTGAGATACTGGGGCTGAAGAAAGAGCATTATCTTTATCTTTCGGACATCGGCCGGGAACTGCTTGATAAAAGAAAAATGTTTCTTTCAAAGAAGGCGCTGCATTCTTTCAGCGGTTACGCAACAGCCCAGTTCAGACGTCTTGATAACAAAGCCGGAAGACTCGCGGACCAGAATGTTCAGGAGCAGCATATCCTGAACAGCGTAAAGCTTGCAGAGGAAAACTTTAAAAACATGTATTTTGAATATCCGGAAGATTCAATTAAGCTGTACATCGACAAGGCAGTTTCTCCTGAACTCGATACCGAGATCTTTATGGATGTGAACTTAAAGCACTATCCGCTTCGTGACTACAAGGATATGTGGAACAGAATGGCCGACATTGTCCGCGACTACGGCAGATTCGGCAAGCGCAATCAGAATGCAGTCACACACGACAAGCTCGGCAAGCACATGATGCATCTTCTGAGACTCTACATGATGTGTATCGACATTCTTGAAAAAGGCGAGATCATCACATACAGGGAAGCCGAGCACGATCTGCTCATGAGTATCAGAAACGGAGCATATCTTGATGAAAACAGACAGCCGAAAGAGGAATTCTTTGAGCTTGTGGAAGATTATAAAAAACGTCTTGAATATGCAAAGGACAACACATCGCTTCCTGAAAAGCCGGACTATAAAGCTATCAGGGAATTTACGATGTATGTAAATGAAAGAGTCGTAAAAGGGGAAGTTTAAAATACGTCCTTCAGGGACACTATCTTTTTGGTTTTGCCTGTGCTATAATAGCGTTATCAGATAAAAAAGTATATCTTACATACTTAAACGAACCAGGGAAACGCTGATCTGTTCATAGATCAGCAGTAAAGAGGAGAATGCTTTATGAAAAAACAAATGATCGCTGCTGCAGCACTTACAGCTATTCTGGCACTTACCGGATGTGACGCAGGAACAGGAAGCGGAACTGCAGAAAACGGAAACAAGGGGAGTGACAGTAAGCCTGTTGTAACAACAGGTGCTGAAACAACAGCAGAAACAAAAAAAGCGGCAGATAAAGAAACTACGACCGCAGCTGCAACAGAAGCCGCAAAAACGGCTGCTGAAGTTAATGTAAAGTCCGAAGGAACAGTCAAGCTCGGCGAGTCGCTTTTCGGCGGATATGTTACAGCCGATACAGCAGTAAAAAGCAAGCCGGATGCCGGTTCTGATACGTTGATCGTAGTACCGTCCGACACACAGATCGGTGTACACGAAAGCGGTAAGGACGGATGGTTTATGACCGAATTTCAGGGAAAGACCGGTTACATTCCTGCAGGTTCCGTAAAAGAAATCCAGCCGTATGATCCGTCTCTCGGCGGTGACAATGTAAATGGAGGTTCAGTTTCCGGAAATGCCAAACTCATGACCGGCACACATAAATATGCCGAATCACTCGGAGTGATCCCGGAAGGAACACAGGTCATGTATTATGAACTCGCTGATTATTCAGGCTGGTGTGTAGTAAATTATCAGGATAAAATCGGCTATGTGCAGTCAAAATACATTAGTCAGATCGAAGACTACGATCAGGGTAACACTGAAAATCCGTACGACGAGTATATCGGAGAATGGAATAGCAAAGAACAGTGGAACGGCAGTAATTTCACCATTAAAATAAGCAGAGACCGTGAACTCATGAATGTTGAAGTTTCATCCCACAGTGCAGTCGCAGATTATCTGTGGAACTATACCTGCATAACCAGTGAAGACGGCACATGCATTATATGTGATGAAGGCGGAACACTGCAAAGAACAGACTATTCACCGGAAGGTGAAATGCAGGAAACGGTGACAGTTTACACTGACGGTACTGCAAGATTCAATATAAAAGGTGGAACACTCTTCTGGTCAGATGAAAAGGAGAACACCGCTGGACAGGTCGGATTCGGTAAGGTGGAATAAGATGAATTGATTGAAATATCAACAGCCGTGAGGGTTCAGGTACCTTCACGGCTGTTTTATGATAGTGCGCCAAAGGCGCACCACCGTTTTGTGGATAGACGGTTCTGCCTACATATTAATAAACTTACTATTGCCAAATCGGTTGGGCTATAGTATACTAATAATAGGTAGTAGAGATTTACATGTAATGAAACAGTATATTACACTTGAAGGAAGTGAAAGCC
>CADAPI010000293.1 GCA_902789705.1 uncultured Ruminococcus sp. | reverse complement strand
GAAGAAACAACTGTCGCTACAACTACTGAAGCAGCCGAACAGACTTCTTCCGTTCAGACAACAACAAGCCAGCCTGTTACATCTGCACAGGTGACCACATCAAAACCGGGAAATGTTAAATCAACTCCGAAAACCGGTTCATCTGCTCCGACAGCCGCTGTAATATTCATGATCACTTCACTCGGCGCAGCATTTATCACTAAGAAAAAACACAGGTAATTAAGGAACACTATTTTAATAGGAGTTTTTAAGAAGCTCTCCTTAAAAGCAAACCAGCATATCTAAACCCACGTATTTACGTGAGTAAGACATGCTGGTTTTGTTGTATTCAGGACTTTTTTTAAAGCCACAGTTCATGTATTATCCCGCAGAGCAAATCCGCCGGCTTTTCCGCTGTCCTTTGTAACAAGAATATCACATCCTTCAAAATCACGGATGTTTTCGTACTCGCTGAAAGGACCTTTTCCGGTAATAATATCAGTAAACCCGCAGCTTCTGCATTTTTCTGCATTTTCCGGATTGTCGTAGACCCTTATCCGTGAACGGTCAGCAAAGCAGGAAAAAACGGCTGCTTCCTTGCTTCCGGTCGCAATAAAGATCTTTCCTTCGGTATTTCTCAGATAATCTGCCGCCTGTCCGGCGTTTTCAAGATAGACCGCCGTTTCATCCCGCTTTTCAGGCTCTCTTTTAACTCGGATATATCTTTTTTCAGAATATCCGGAACGTGCTACCGCCTCCCTGATATTCGCCGTAATGTTCTCAGCATACGGATGCGTCGCATCGACCACGGCAGTATATCCGTTTCCAAGCAGTTTTACAATATCGTCGATGCTTTTGGTGCCGACAAGTTTTTTTAAATACGGCGACGACGGAAGAAGGTCACTTCCGTACTCAGTTGTTACACATATGTCGGCATATATCCCCTTTGCAGCACATCTTTCTGCAATTATACGCCCTTCGGTAGTCCCGCCGAATATGAGCAGTTTTTTCATAATTTATGATCACCTTCCCTGTTTCCAACCGCTTCATTCATTAAACGCTGAACCGGACGACGTATACGCGCCGTCCGGTTGACTGATGATCCGTGTATTAACACAGAAAAAGCATATTACTTAAGCAAAGCACTGAGACTGTTAGGAACTCCGCGCGGTCCTCTTACTGCAAATACGCCGAAATCCGTTTTCAGTCTTTCAAAGGTAAACTGATCCGCCTCATACCTTTTCAGAAGTTTTATTTTCATAAGTGCTTTGATCGTCAGTCCGTCGCTGTGATAGTTATACGGTATATCCGTTTCGAGCACCTTACATCTGTACATGATTGCAGAAACAGGTGCTCCGACATAGATATACACGATGTCGTTCTTTATTATTCCTGCACCCTGTTTCCAGTCGATGGTATCAGTATCGTCAAATGCGTGGATTATATCGTAATACTTTGGATTGGACGGGATCAGCCATTCCTTCGGCTGACGAAGTGCTTTCTTTTTCTTCTTTGAAGCGGTCGCACTGAAGCCGATATCGATTAGTTCACAAACAGCTTCAAAAGGAACAGTTCCGTCAAGTGATATCGAGATCCAGTTTCCTCTGCTTATATGATAACCGGGATAGTAACCGTCCAGACTTACAAGATAATCCCTCATGAGGATATCTTCAAGTTTGACGTTCAGTATATCGACCATCCCGCTTTTTTCACTATCTATCTTTTCATATGAGATATTCATAATGATACCGAACCATTTCCGGTTGTCACTGTGACGAAACACTGCATAATCCGGATACCTCTTCCACAGATACTCCGGATCTGCCTTGTATTTTTTCTTTATGTATCCTGTAACTTCAGAACGCATTGAATCATTCATTTCGTTCCTTCTCTCTGAGTTCCTGTTTATCGTTTTCTTAATTAACGGCAAGCTTCAACTGTAGATTTTATTTAAATTGTGCCGCAGGCACAACCTTTAGTTTATCATTATCATAACATAATCCGGAGTAAACATCAAGGCAAAACATGCAAACGAATGTATTTCACGGCCTGATCGCCGGTCTGTTTAATATCTGATCATCTGTCTGTAACAATCTTTTTTGTCATGCTAAAAATATTTAAAGATTTTTTAATCTTTGAAATGTTATTATATATTCAGACGAATATGTCGGAGAAAAAGTGAGCTTTATTACTGAGCTACGAAAAAAAGGAGACGCAAAACATGTTTTTCAAAATGCTGAAAAATGATCTGAAAATGAAAAAGGGGCTTAATCTGATCCTGTTCATTTTCATTGTTATCGCATCGATACTGATGTACGTCAGTGCCTCACAGCTGTATATTCAGATCACCGGCGAAGAACGCACTGTGAAAAGCTGCAATTCCTCCGACCTGCTTCTGCTGTTTGAAAACACCGCGGAAAGACATGAGGAAAAGCTTCAGATAATTTCGCAGAGCCTCACTGAAAATGAATTTTTCGGTGACTTCAGTCACAGTGAAGGCGTAATGGGAGAACCAATGCAGTTCGACTTTGAAAAGATTGACGAAGACGACAAGGAAAGTTTTTTTGAGAAAATGCAGCTCATCACCACACTGCCGAGAGAATACAATCTTGTCTATGACACGGACGACAACCCCATCTGCGTGAAAAACGGCACCGTATGGATCTCGCACAAAATGCGTGATGTCACCGGATCAAAGACCGGCGACCATATGAAGATAATCACACCGATGGGCCGTGTGTATGAATTCGAGATAGCCGGATTCTATAAGGAGCCGACTGCTATCTACCTTTACAAATACTTCATTTCCGATGACGACTACAAGGTATTATCGGCTGATTTTCCCGTAAAGACAGATATATTTTCAGTTTTAACTCCGGAAGTAAACAGTGACATTGTAGATATATTCCGCTCCGAACTTCGTAATGAACACGATATAAGA
>CADAPI010000292.1 GCA_902789705.1 uncultured Ruminococcus sp. | reverse complement strand
AGCGGCGCCGGCGGTCAGCACATCAACAAAACTGAATCGGCAGTCCGTATAACACATCTTCCGACGGGAACAGTAGTTGAGTGTCAGGACGAACGAAGTCAGTTCAAAAACAGGGAACGTGCCATGAAGATCCTGCGATCAAGACTTTATGAAGCTCTTCAGCAGGAACAGGCTGACAAGATAGCGTCTGAAAGAAGAATGCAGGTAGGTACCGGTGACAGATCAGAGAGGATAAGAACGTATAATTTTCCTCAGGGGCGTATAACTGATCACCGCATCGGACTTACTTTATATAAAATAGAAGACGTGCTTAACGGTCATCTTGATGAGGTGATAGATGCTCTGGCTACTGCTGATCAGGCAGCAAAGCTGGCATCACAGAACGAACAGTGATTTAAGGGATTATACTTTTGATCAAGAAGGAGTTTAGGATCCGTGTATCCTGCGGGATCGGATAGTGTAAGTATGAAAGATATTATTTGTCTAACTGACAGCGACAGTGACCTTGAAAAGGCTGCCTCACTTCTTAAAAGCGGAAATGTAGTTGCTCTTCCGACTGAAACTGTATACGGACTTGCTGCTGATGCGACAAACCGTGATGCAGTGGCAGCGGTTTTTGCAGCAAAGGGAAGACCGGCTGATAATCCCCTTATCATTCACGTTACGACTCTTGAAATGATGGAGCAGTATGCTGAAGATATTCCAAGGTCTGCGTACAGACTCGCAGAGAAATTCTGGCCGGGTCCTCTGACAATGATTCTTCCTAAAAAGAGTATCGTTCCTGAGATCGTTACAGGTGGACTTGACACAGTTGCGGTCAGAATGCCTTCTCATCCTGTTATGAGAAAAGTAATAGACCTTGTTGGTAAACCTCTTGCTGCTCCTTCGGCAAATCTTTCCGGTTCACCGAGTCCTACTACACTCAAGCATGTTAAGGACGATATGAACGGCAGGATCGCTGCTGTGGTAGACGGCGGTGAATGCACAGTAGGTGTTGAGTCAACAGTTATTTGCTTTGACGGATATGATTCAGTGCGTATACTAAGACCGGGGTTTATTACAGCTGATGATCTCAGAAAAGTAGTTGACGAAGTTATAATAGATGAAAACATCCTTTCGGACGTGGTTCCTGAGGTAAAGGAAGTGCGTTCTCCGGGAATGAAATACAAGCACTATTCACCGGCGGCAAGAGTTGTTCTTGTCTGTGCGGATATTGAAGGCTTCAAGAAATATGTTGCTTCACGAAAAGAAGCAGGAATGTGCTGTCTGATTTATGATAAAGATGCTCAGAATTTTCCGTTTAATTACATGACTTACGGATCAGATTCTGAAGAACAGGCTAAACAGATTTTTTCCAGACTTCGCGAGGCTGATGAAAAGGGAGTAAAGACTCTCTATGTCAGAGCGCCTAAGAAGGACGGAGTAGGTCTTGCTGTATACAACAGGCTTATAAGAGCTGCGGGATATGAGGTGGTGGAATCGTGAATCATTTGGAAGGTGTAATGGTCGTTGGACTGACCGGACAAACCGGTTCCGGAAAGACTACTGCCTGCAGAAAGTTTATGGAAAACGGATTTGCAGTCATCAACGCTGATGAGATCGCAAGAAACATAATGAAGCGGGATTCTGTCTGTCTGCGTGAAGTTACCGATTTCTTCGGAACGGAAATACTTAATGAGGACAAGTCGCTTAACAGACAGGGACTTGCGGACATTGTCTTTAATAATCCTAAAAAGCTGGAACAGCTAAACAGTATTATGTATCCCCACATCACTTCCGAGATACTCTCGCTTATCAGAGTGAATTCCGCGGAAGGCAAAAAGCTTATACTGCTTGATGCTCCGACGCTTTTCGAGAGCAGAGCTGATGATTTCTGCGAGATAATCATTTCGGTAATTGCTGATGAGGCTACTCGTCTTCAGAGAATAATCGAAAGGGATCACATTACTGCGGAACAGGCTCAGGCGAGGATGAGTGCTCAGCATAACGAAAAGTTCTTTGTGGACAATTCTGATTTTATTATAAGAAACAATGATGGTATGTCCGGACTCGATGAAATAGTAAACGAAATGTCAGATAAAATAAAATGTTATTATTCAAACAAATTTAAAGATCTGGAGTGAGTTTTATGAGCAAGGAAAAATCCCCTGAAAAAGAGCTGAAAGAAAAACTTTTCTATAAAAAGAAAAATATTTATCAGCTTATTGACGATGAAGAAGTGAAGAAGATAACTGCTTTTTCGGAAAATTACAAGAAGTTTCTTGACGATGCCAAGACTGAGCGTGAGGCTGTTAAATTTGCTCTTTCAGCAGCAATGGAAAGAGGTTTTACCGAATATCAGCCGGGTTCTGAACTTAAACCGGGCGACAGAGTCTTTGTGAACAACAGAGGCAAGGCTGTTATTCTTGCTGTAATAGGTCATGATCCGGTAAAGAACGGCGTAAGAATAAATGCGGCTCATATTGATTCTCCTCGTCTTGACTTAAAGCAGTGCCCTGTCTATGAAGATTCTGAAATAGCACTTTTAAAGACACATTATTACGGCGGT
>CADAPI010000291.1 GCA_902789705.1 uncultured Ruminococcus sp. | reverse complement strand
AAATATTGATCAATCTTCATCATCGTCATCATCGTCGTTCAGAAGATCATTAAGTTTGTTTTTCAGAACACTTGACTTCTGGCCGCTGCCGGCAGTGTAAGCTTTTAATCCGATGCTTGTTGTTACAGAATTAACGGAATTCATGTGAACGGAATTGTTCATGGAACCGCTGAGCTGACCGCTCATCTGAACTGAAGTACCCCTGTACGCAGACTGGTTCATAGCCTGGCTGTTCATATAGACTGAGTTATTAGGATAGCCTCCGCGCTGCATACCGTTGTTCATCATGCGGTTGTTAGCCATACCGTTGTTCATCATTCCGCTGTTCATCATGTTCATCGGCTGAGCCTGACCGGAATTCTTCATCATTCCGCTGTTCATCATGTTCATCGGCTGAGCCTGACCGGAATTCATACCGTTACCATGACCGAGGAAATTTGTGATAGGAATAATTCCCGTAGGAGTAACTATTACCGTGTTGATGTTTCTGTAGTCAATTGAAAGAAGCATTTGAAGACATCCGTTGCATGGAATGATAGGAACGCGGTTGAAAGAATCGAAAACGGTAATTGCCCTGATCATTGACTGACCCCCTGCTCTGAGGCTGTTTACAGCGGCAACTTCAGCATGAATATTATCCCCGTTTGGCATTTTATTGTTGTAGCCTTTATAAACAGTACCGTTTTCTGAACAGATCAGACAAATAGTGTCTCCCATTGACGGCGGGGTTCCACCCGCATATCGCTTTTGCAATTCGTCGTTGGCAGAACTGATCAAAAAATCAAAATTCATTTACTAACTCCCTTTCTGTGATGGATTTTCTGATTTCATTAGAATCAAAATATGTGCACAATGATAAAAAACATATTAAGATACTTGATCTATGTGTATATTATAACATATCCGTTTTAACATTTCAATATAAATTTAGGAAAAGTTTTTATTTTAGTCGAATATTTTACTATCGGCCGGATTGCCTTCAGATATACGCAGAGAATGATAATAATATCGTACTTAAAATAATCAGATAAAAATTATGCGGCAATATTTATAAAAATCTCTTTTAATCAGGATCAATTTATGTTATAATTATATTGCCTTGCAGATTTGCATACAGCATTTGTTATCTGCAAACAGGATCATAGAAAAAGATTGATTATTTTTTCATTTTCTATAACCTGTACATTATAATTATTTATTATGATATATAAAGTCTGTCTGGGATTATGGACTATAGGAGATTGACTGATATATGAACGAAACAAGTAAACCACTCTGGAAGTTTGTTTTTCTGATCATTGATTCAGTGATCGGAGCGGGTCTTGCTGCAGCTTCCTTTATCGCATCTACAAATTATTCAGGAGACAAAAGAAAATATGCTCTTATTGCAGCAGCATGTTTTATCGTTTGTCTCATTATCTCACTGATAAGCATCATACGTTTCAGAAATGAACGCAGGGGAGTTATCTCTTTATGTCTGGGACTTCAGGTCTTTGTTCTTATTCTTGCCTTTACGGCTGCGAAGTTCTTAAGCGGATTTTCGTTAAGTGCAATGATCGTATGGGCTGTCGGAGTTATCTGTGAAGGTGCTGTAATAGTCTCTTACAGAATTCATCAGAAAAAGCTTGAAGAAGCAGAATATGAAGAAGCATCACAGAATAATCATTCCGAGCCGGAGGAACCTGTCATTGAGATAAGAAAACCTGATATCCCGCAGGTTCCGCTTAAGCAGGTCACATACGTTAAAAAAGACGTTCTCTATGCAGGCAGGGAAAACGACCTCATGTTTGATTATGAAAAAGTGAAGGAAAAGGTAACTGATGAGTACTGCCTTGCCAATGATAAAAACCGTGATGCTCTGGGCGATTATGATCAGATGAAGATCAGAGACTACGCATGTACTCCGGTTTCCTACCTCTTCATGTGGGCAGCCCGAAACGGTCATCTCAGTAAAAGACTTCTTGACTGTATCAAAACCGATCCGCTTCTTGCAGATGATGCAGACCCTGCAGTTTTCATACGTGAAAAACTGAAATGCCAGGTAAGCAGCCGTGATTTTGCAGATGACATTCAGGGATTTCTTGAGGACTATTACAGATCAGGCAGCACTGTGTCAGGTGACAGCGGAAGGAAGTTCGAGAACGACTATTATATCCAGATAAGAAATCCTTGGAAAGTTTACTACTGTATCGATTATACTCCGGACATTTATAAGAAGGTGGAGGAGAAGATCGAAAAGGCTTTCAGAAATTACAAGATCACCGTAGAATGGGATGCTTCAGGACTTATGGATGAAACGGATTCAGATGAAACAAGGTATTCCGAAACCTTTGAACAGGATCTTGTGATCTGTAAAGCACCTGGACTTTACAACGATTATATTGATAAATGTGTCACTCAGGCATGTGACATGTCCGACAGTCTTTTGAAAAAGCTTTCTGACAAACTCAAAAGATTTGTTCAGACTTCTGAAATGACAGTAAAGTTTTCAGGTGACGGCAGGACATTTATAAACAAGCTTCATTCCGGCAGACTTATTATTCCTCCTCCTCACGGCGGAGACACAGCCTATGTTCTTCTTTTTGAAGCTGATTTTCTCATGGAGGACAGTGTCTGCATCGTTATTCGTGACAATGAAGTTATCAGCATCTGTCCGGCCTCTGATGCCAAGTCGCCGTGGGAATATGAAAATGAACTCAAATACAGCATTATCCAGAGCCTTAAGCTGACTAATGTTAAGGATGTTGATTCTCTGGGTAAAGCGCTTCGCAGTTACAGTGACGGTTCTGTTGAACAGACTGTTATTGTTCCTGAGTTTACAGGTGCTCCGGTACCGGATGAAAACCGTCTGTTTGTACCGCTTCCGGTTGCCGAACTGAAAAACAGGAATGACATCATTGCGGAAAAAATGCTCAGTGACGGAACGGCAGACAGATATGAATGT
>CADAPI010000290.1 GCA_902789705.1 uncultured Ruminococcus sp. | reverse complement strand
TGTCCTCTGCTCACGCATGGGATATTTCAAGGCCACTGTAAAGAGAATAAGCAAGACTTTCGGCTTCATAGAAAAGGACGAGGACCAGACCGAAGTTTTCATTCCGGGTAAATTCCTTATGGGCGCAATGCCTGGAGACAAGGTAATCGCAAATCTCATTCCTTCAAGAACGGGAAAGCCGGAGGGCGAGGTAATTGCAATAACCGAGACTGCCGATGCAACTATAACCGGTGTGCTCGAACAGGAATACAAGGAATTCTTCATTATACCTGATACCATGTCAAAGACTGCTTGCGGAGCAAAGCCGGGAGACAAGGTAATTGCGCGTATCATCGCAAGAGGAACAAGTCACTCAGCACACAAGGCTGCGATAGTTTCCACATTCGGAAGCTCGGAAAAGGCAAGCAGCTGTGCAATGGCACTTCTTAAGGTAAGCGGTATTTCACTCGAATTTCCGGCAGATGCACAGGCTGAAGCGAAGAAGCTTTCCGAGGACGGCATAAGACCGGAAGATCTGAAAAAGCGTCTTGATCTCCGTGACGAGATCATCTTCACAATAGACAGCGCAGAGTCGAAGGACCTTGACGACGCTATCTCAATCGCACGTACAAATACCGGATATCAGCTCGGCGTCCATATTGCCGACGTTTCACACTACGTAAAGGGCAACTCACCGCTCGACAAGGAAGCACTTGTGCGAGGCACCAGCGTTTACTACGCTGACAGAGTTGTTCCTATGCTTCCGAAGGAGCTTTCAAACGGCATCTGCTCACTCAATCCGGACGAGGACAGACTTGCTTTCTCATGTCTTATCGACCTTGACAAACAGGCTAAGATAAAGGGCTACAAGTTCCACAAAACCGTTATCCGCTCTGCAGTAAAGGGCGTTTACAAGGAGATCAACACAATACTCGACGGCACTGCTACTGACGAGATAAAGCAGAAATATGCAAGAGTAAGCGACAACATCTTCATTATGAACGAGCTTGCCGACATACTCATGGAAAACCGTGACAAGCGTGGTGCTCCGTCACTTGAAACATCTGAAAGCAAACTTATAATAAATGAAAACGACATCTGCGTGGACGTTGTTCCGAGAACGCGCGGCAAGAGTGAAATGATCATCGAGGAGTTCATGCTTCTTGCAAACCAGTGTGCTGCAAATCTTGCAAGGACTTCAAAGATACCGTTTGTTTATCGTATCCACGAAGATCCGTCACTCGAAAAGCTCGCTGACATGAAGGATTTCCTCACACGTATGAACATCGAATTCCCTCATTTCTCAGAAGTCAAGCCGGCTCATTTTGCTGAGATACTCAAAAACAACCGCGACAGCGAAAAGTTCCCGGTAATCAACAACATCCTTCTCCGCTCGATGGCGAAGGCGAAGTACGCTCCGGATCCGGTGGGACATTTCGGTCTTGCCCTGGAGGACTACTCACACTTTACCTCCCCTATCAGACGTTATCCTGATCTTGCGATCCACAGAATTCTTACCGACCTTACATCAGGCTGCGATGCCGAATGGCTTACAAAGCGTTACCAGTCATTCGTGACAAATGCTTCCGAACGTTCAACTTCAACGGAAATAACAGCCGTAAAGATCGAACGTGACTGCGAGGCCTGCTACATGGCAGAATACATGAAGGCACATCTCGGTGAGGAATTTGAAGGTATCATTTCATCTGTTACAGACTTCGGTTTCTACGTTGAGCTTGACAATACCGTTGAAGGACTTGTTCACATCAACACGCTTGAAGACGACACATATGAATACGACGGACTGGTTTCACTCAAAGGTGAACGTTCCGGAAAGATATTCGCCCTCGGCGACAAGGTAAAAGTTCAGTGCACCGCTTCAAACGTAAACAGCGGAAACATTGATTTCAGCATTGTAAAAGAAGCATAACTAAGGATATCGGAAATACGGCTTCGCCGTATTTCCGGAGGGATAGAATGCGGGATTTTTCCCGCCCGCTGCGTGGCAGAAACAGATTTCTGAAAAAAGATCTTCTTGACAAATTCTCTGTTTCGTAGTATAATTGAATAGTTGACGGATGCTGTCTTAGCTCAGCTGGCAGAGCACTTCCTTGGTAAGGAAGAGGTCGGCGGTTCGAGCCCGCTAGACAGCTCCATCAAAACCCTCCGTACTGACCACGGAGGGTTTTTCATCCTTCCCGCACTGTCCGCGGGAGGGATATTTTTATATGCAGATTCTTTTTGCAGCTCCGGAGAAGCCGGAGCTGCGTTCTGATTTATATGCCAAATAAAAAAATCGCTGTGTGCATCAACTGCACACAGCGATTTTTTTATTAAGCGCCTTCGCGTTTAGCTCTTTCAAGCCATGCACCTGCAAGGTCAAGTGCCTCATATAATCCGTTTTTCTCGCTCTGTCTTTTTATGGCTTCGATCGGATTGAGTTTATCGTCTGTTGACATAAGATAAACCTTGATCTTGTCAGCCACCTCAAGCTTCGGTGTCTTCTGTTTTGATAATATCTGAAGCATTGCAACGTAATCATCTGTCATGCTTCCGTAGTAAAGAACGTCGCCGCATCTGACGAGCTGAAGCCCCTTGTAGGTGAAAAATTTGATTTTTTCCTGTGTTGTCTCACTCATTTTATTATTATCCCCCTTTCCTGGTCTGCGTAAACATACCGATAACATTATAACATATAAATCATTCTGATGCAAGTTATAATTTCCCAGTTATTTTTACACCCTTCAGGATAACGGTACTTTCTATTCTTAAAGCATGTCACACCGTCTTTCTTTATTATCATTCTGTTATCTTCCGCAGCGTAGAATTCGATAGTTTCATCCGGTTTTCCGTTGTTGTAGGTAAGTCTGAATGAAGCTTTGAGTTCTCCGATACCTTCATCTGAAGTGCATATCTCCTCGGCCGGTGCCTTGATAACTGCCTGATAGAAGGACTTGTAACGCTCGGTATCAAAGTCCTTGCCGCCCAGCATTACCTTATATGTGTCGGCATCGTTTCCGGTAAACTCAAACTTTTCAGTCTTGCCTCCGGCTGTTATCTCCATGCTCTTTAAATCATAGATGTATGAGCCGAAAACAAGTGATGAAGTAATGTCGCCCGGCTGCATAGTTACCCACGGAACTGCACTCTTACTGAATTTCCAGAGCACATCTGCTCCTTCGTAATAACCTGTATATCCGGCTTCAGCCCCCTCTGTTCCGCTGTATTCAATACCTGTCTTAAGAACGTAGGTCTTTCCGTCGTCAGTTTCCATTTTTACAGTACACGACGGAGTTTCGATACCGGCAACGGCAAGTTCCTCCTTTGA
>CADAPI010000289.1 GCA_902789705.1 uncultured Ruminococcus sp. | reverse complement strand
CCAGACCAGATACATCTATGAGACACGCACTATCGACGGGACCGCTCCCGTCAACGACGTATTCGAGGCCGCAAACCACTTCAAATGCTTCGACTATATCCTCGATACTGTCAACGAACCTATTACTGAGGACTATATCAAGCAGCTGCACCGCATGCTGAAAAACGGCGTTATAGACGATGACGAGGATTACGCCGTCATCGGCGACTACAAGAAATACACTAACGAAGTCGGCGAGATAGAGACGGTTCCTCCCGAGGAAGTCTCAGATCATATCCAAGACCTTCTCGGAAAGTATAACGATAACCCTGCTCCCGACCTCTACGACATTGCTGACTTTCATGTTATGTTTGAGAGGATACACCCCTTCTACGATGGAAACGGTCGTATCGGCAGACTAATAATGCTTAAGCAATGCCTTGCTAACAACATCGTCCCTTTCTTCATCAACGAGGACGTCAAGCACTTCTACTACGTCGGATTGAAAGAGTGGCAGCTTGAAGAAAAAAAGAACCGCCTGCTGGACGTATGTCTGACTATGCAGGACGATATGAAGGCTATCCTTGATTACTTCCGTATCGGCTACAATAAGGCTGAGCTTACAGCAAGAGAACTCATAAACAAGCATATATAAAGTTTTGTCCCCGCAACTGCGGGGACTTTCTGTACGAAGAGAAGGATAAGTAATTATTCCTTTAAAAATTTTTCAAATCCTATTGACTCTGACGTAACGTCATAGTTTATAATAATGATCACAGGAGGTAAGATGCTATGAGATATCAGATAAAGGAATTTGCCAGACTCACTGATGTAAGTGTGCGCACACTTCATTACTATGATGAAACAGGATTGCTGAAGCCGGCTTTTGTTGACGAACAGAACGGTTACAGATATTATGACGAAGACAGTCTTGCGAGAATGCAGGAGATACTGTTTTACCGTGAGCTTGACTTTTCACTGAAGGATATTTTAAAGATCCTGTCATCTCCTGACTATGACAGAAAAAAAGCACTTGAGGCGCAGAAAGATCTTATGATCCTAAAAAAGAACAGGATCGAAAAGCTTATCTCGTCTCTCGATGATGCGGTGAAAGGAGTTAAAATCAATATGAAAGTATTTGATAACAGTGAATTTAAAAATAAGCGTGAGGAATACGCACGCGAAGCAAAAGAAAAATGGGGTAATACTGTTGCTTACAGTGAATTCGAGAAGAAGACAGGATCATTTTCTGCGGATGATCATAAATCTCTGGCAGCCGGTATTGATGGCATTATGGCTGAATTTGCAGAATGCATGAAAAACGGATTCACTCCGGACAGCAATGAAGCGGTGAATCTTGTAAGGAAACTTCAGAGTTATATTACCGAAACAAGTTATACCTGTACAGATGAGATCCTTGCTGGACTTGGTAAAATGTATACCGGTGATGAACGCTTCAAAAAAACATCGACAGGCATGGAGATGGAACAGCACAGTTTATTTCTGATGCGATAGAAAAGTATTGCGTCTGATCTGATTGATATTTATAGTGAAAGCAAAATTCTTTTTTGCGTTCACTATAGATAGTGTTTCTGATTTTTTTGGAGATTTGATTTCAGATATGTGGAAATAAAGAAAAAGGACTGAGAAATCAGTCCTTTTCTATATATTATCACAAGACAAAAAAGTCCTCACAGCCGAAACTGTGAAGACTCTGTTATTTTATTCAGATAGAAATCTTATCTTTCTTCATAAAGACTATTAAGACGGATTCCGATTCTTAAACCTTTTCAGTATATCTACTATTTTCAGATACAGATATCCGACTATCAGCAGTACTACAAAAAGGGAAATTATCCACCACGCACAGCCCATGAACGGCAGCTCGTCGGTGAAGCCGAATGCTCCGGCAGAACTTCCCCAGTTGAGGAAGAAGTACGGATAATTATAACCTTCCGCAAACTGCCAGTTTTCGACATATCCAATGCCAGCGTAGACAGCATACAGAATTGGCGGAACTATCACCCAGAACGTGTTACTCTTCTTGATATTGCTGCTGACTCCGACTACAAAAAAGTCAATTATCGCAGCGACAGGAACGACAACGTGAGTCAGTATGTTTTGCAGATTCCACGCCGCATTCCCAAGTGTTGGAGCCAATACAAAACAGAAGACTGCTCCCGTAAGGGTGATTGAAACTGTTCCTACGAATTTTATTACCCACCACAGGTCACTGACGGATTTGTTCCTGAACAGTCCTTTCAGACCTGCCGCACATATTATGGCGATGGCAATATTGGACTGTATCGTGAAGTACATGAAAACACGGCTGCCGCCCATAAAAGAATGCCGTCCTGCATAAGCACTCAGAAAAGTACCAAGTATCGCTGAAAAGATCACTACAATTTTCAGAACACATGAGACTGCCTTTTGTTTCGGCGTAAACGTATTCATAGTTTCACTTCCTTCAGAGCTTTAAAAGTGACTCGACCTGTGCTTTCTTTTCGTACAGAACACAGCCTCCGTCGTGATCGTCAAGCAGGATATCGCTACTCCTGAGAGCTGTAAACAGCGGAGAATGCAAAGCCTCACGAAGTGATGTATCCTTCACATTGATATCAGAATACGGCGAGAACGGACAGGGCTCAGCTCCGCCATGAGA
>CADAPI010000288.1 GCA_902789705.1 uncultured Ruminococcus sp. | reverse complement strand
GGTATTGTACAGGATGCTGAATATCTCCATCAGAAACTGAAACAGCACGATCAGCATCTGAATAAGCAGCATCGTCTGTTTTCTGGTTATGCCTTCCCCCCTGTAATCCTTTATCATAAAAAGATCCCCCCTCGATCTCTTCGAACAGTTATATATATTTTATTATATATTATGAGTTGTTTTTTGTCAATAATAAATCAAACCCATGAAATAAAAATGATTCATTTCATGGGTTTTTGTTTTTTTTTTTTATTGTTCTGCCCTCCGCTCATACTCCTGCAATTCTTCCGTTTCAAACACTGCCTTGATTACTCTGCGCCAGCATACGTGCCTGTATGCGTATTCTTTTTCTTCCAGACCTGTAGCAGGGTTAATCAGTGTCTTTCCTGTAAATACTCTTTCAGAAACTGGCTGTATTACCTGTGCTCCGTCCGGAATGATCTTCATAAGGTCTGCTGTCAGTTCTGCAGTAAGAACAATAGCATAAACAGAATAGTCACCCTGTTTTGTCAGTTCTGATACATCCGTTATGGTTTTATCATACTGAGTAATGCTGATCTCTCCGTAGATTCTTTCAAGGTCAGATACCTGATCAGAAGTAAGAGTGTGACGTGAGACCCATAGTATGTTTGTCATGTGGTTACCCCTATCCTTTTACAAACTTTGCTCTTCTTGCACAATATCCCATTACATAATGAAGTTCATCGACTGAAAGATCAGCCAGATCTTTTCTATGTTCAAGCATTTTTGTACACCATGGTTTTATAACCTCTTTGGCATTTCTGCTTTGTTTTCCGAAAGCTGCAAAATTCGCCCTTATACCTGAATTATCCCCAAGAGTTTTTATGGTTTCAAAGAACCTGTCCGTATCTGTAATTTTCTTTTCTTTCAGATTGAACAGATAATTGACTGCAAACTCATAAAAAGAGCAATACTCCGCACTGGTATCAAAAACTCCGGAGATCTCTATGAGTTCTGCTTTACTTTTCATTATTAATCACCATCTCTCATACAGTCTTCAATATCATTCATGTTCTTCGTTACAGCAGTATTCTGTTTTCTGTAACCAGCTGCAAGTTCTCCGGGAGTCTTCTTAAGATCATTATTAACATTAAAGTCTGTGCATCTGCCTTTGATCTCCCCGAGACCTTCATTTTTAAAGCCGCCTATCTTAAGATTTATGCCTTCTTCCTTTGCTGTGTTCAGAGAAAGTGAATAAGTCAGAAGACAAAGCTCCTCTTCAGTAAGTCTGTTAAAAAATATCCTGCCGCTGAATTCTGAGCCTGCCGGAACAAGTTCGACCTGTGTTTTCTGAGCACCGTCATAACGATTCTCTACTGTCTGATAAAACTTGTATCCTTTTTTTCCGTCCTTGTTTTTCTGCGGACCGAACTGGACGTTAAGTTCTTTCTCAACAGTCTTTATTTCTTTTTCAGGAACAAAATCCGAGAAAACAACTTTGCTTCCAAATCCCATTGCCCCGAACATATCACATGTTATGCAGCGGTCTTCGATGACCTTTTTGCACTTCCAGTCCGGATTGCATGACTTTGAAACAGCCTGTGCTATTCCTCTGACTACACCTTTAAGAGAAGAACCCGGAATAACCGGCTTTCCGTTCATTCTTATAACTTCCTGAACAAGTATCTTCTTGTTATTAGCTGTAAAGTCCCTGTATCCGCTTCCTATATGAATATCTGTAACACAGGTAAAAACCAGATCCATACTGCCGGAATACAGTGTTTTACCGGTGGTATCATATTTTTTTCTTTCAGGGTAATCCACGAAGAAATATATACTTTCGTAAGCTGACTCATTATAAGCCATTTACTTCACCCCCCTGAAATACTCTATTGCTTTTTCAATATCATCAAAACTTTTCTCGTTCTTTTTATTTAACGATTCATCATATCCGTCAAATGATGTCAGAACAAAATTTTCTGTTTTCATCTGACCAAATCCGCGGCTTTTTCTTCCTCCGAATCGTACAGCTCCGGAATTGATATCAAAAAGGGCAATAAGCAGTTTTTCCATTTCTGAATCTGTAAAATTTCTGATACTGAATGAAGCTTTGAACACACCCTGTTCAACCACTTCCATATTATTCAGCGTTCCGCCTTTAGCAGACTGAACACGCGGATCTATAGCTGTACTGTGTCTTATTGAAGATACAACCGTGTACTTGTCAGCATATGCGTCACTGAACTTTATCTTGCTTTTCTGGGCACTGTTATTTATTTTACCGAATAAAGTCTGAGCTTCAGTTTCATTAAGCATCATATTATCTTCAAGATAATGTCTTATAACACCTTTTATCGTACTTCCGGGAATCACATAATTTTCTTCATGATCCTTTCCGCTGTAGCCTCTCATAAAAGTATTATCCGGAAGTGTCGGATTTGTCTTGTTACTTGTTCCCGAAGATACAAGCACAGGACCGGCTGCGCAAAGATCAAAACTCACGCTCGCCTGACGTTTCAGTTCTTTAAACATAGCAGCCTCCCGTTATCATAACTCCAGAAGCTTTTTCATATCTTCTGCTGTAGTAACCTTTTTTTCATCGATCTCAACTCTGAAACCGCCAAGTCCTCTTGATGTCTTGCCTCCGACTGAAAGCTCACCGGATTCAAGTGTATGAATAATGAAATCAAAATACTTTTTCTGCTTTTCATCAAGGTTT
>CADAPI010000287.1 GCA_902789705.1 uncultured Ruminococcus sp. | reverse complement strand
AAGTTCCGGATCAGCTTCGATTATCTTTTCCGCAGCAGCTGATGTAAGTGCAAGCATATGCGTGTCTGCTGCCAGGTCAGCTATTTTAAGTTCAGGAAGGCCGTGCTGTCTGTTGCCGAAAAAGTCTCCGGGTCCGCGAAGCTTCAGGTCCTCTTCCGATATCTTAAATCCGTCCGTGAGCGAACTGATTATCTTCAGGCGCTTCTTCGCCTCTTCGCTGCGGCTGTCAGTCACAAGAATACAGTAGCTCTTTTCCTTTCCGCGTCCGACACGTCCTCTCAGCTGATGAAGCTGCGAAAGGCCGAAACGGTCTGCATTTTCTATCATCATAACTACGGCATTCGGCACATCCACACCAACTTCCACTACCGTTGTGGATACAAGTATGTCAGTTCGCCCTTCCTTGAAGTCATTCATAACTTCATTTTTCCTTGTATTCGACTGCGGACTTAAGTTCCGTTTCACTCTGTTCAATGACCGGACATACTATGTATGCCTGTCTCCCCTCGTTTACGTGCTTCCTTATAAATTCGTAAGCCCGTTCACGGTACCCGCCTGTAACGGCATATGTCTCGACAGGCATTCTTCCGGCCGGAAGTTCGTTTATTATGCTTATGTCCAGATCGCCGTATATCATCATGGCAAGCGTTCTCGGTATAGGAGTCGCCGACATTACAAGCCGGTGCGGATTCTCGCCCTTCATTGCAAGAGCGTTTCTCTGTCCCACTCCGAAACGGTGCTGTTCATCGGTTATTACAAGAGCGAGCTTTTTAAAGACAACATCTTTCTGGATAACTGCGTGCGTGCCGACCACTACATCATATTCGCCGGCTTCTATAGCTGCCTTAACAGTATTTTTCTGACGCGCTGTCATGGATCCGGTAAGTTCGCAGACTCTTATACCGAAAGGTGTGAGGAATCCGCTCAGTGTTCTGAAGTGCTGGGATGCAAGTATCTCGGTAGGTGCCATAAGTGCGCACTGGCATGAATTTTTCACTGCAAAGAAGCATGCCGCAGCTGCAACGGCAGTTTTACCGCTTCCGACGTCGCCCTGAAGCAGACGGTTCATAGGGCGCTTTCCGCACATATCTTTTACTATATCGTCCACGGAAGCTGACTGGGCCGAGGTCATCCTGAAAGGAAGTCCGTCCTTAAATTCATCCACGGATATATCAGCTGACATCACGCATCCGGCGGCTGCATCGGAGTTGCGGTGGCGGAGCATGCGCATGCCTAGCTGAAGATTCAGCAGTTCATCAAAGGCGAGTCTGTACCGCGAACGCTTCATGGCATCCATGTTTTCAGGAACGTGGATATTTTTAAGCGCGTATTCAAGGTCGCAGAGTCCGTTTTCCTTTTTTATGCTCTCCGGAAGAAATTCAAGAGGCTCTGAAGCCAGTATTTTCAGTGACTCCGACACGTTTGTGCGGACCATGGTATTTGTAAGACCTGCTGTAAGCGGATAGACCGCACGCAGGGTATCGGGAGCTCCGGCCGGAATGTATTTCGGCGAGTTCATCTCGCGGGATACAAGATTTCCGGTGACCTTACCGTAAAAAACATAGTCCTCGCCCTCGGCAAGTCCGTCAAATGTATAGACGTTGTTGTAGAAAACAACCGTGAAAGGAACTCCGTCACATGAAACGACCGCTTTGAAGATAGACAGTCCCTTTCTTATCTTCTGTTCAGGAAATTTCTTCATCACCGTACCGGCAACCACATTGTTCTCATTGAGCTCCGCCGCGTTTATATGGACAGGCGCGCTGTAGTCAATGTAACTGCGCGGAATATGGTAAAGAAGATCGAAGGGCGTGCTTACGCCAAGCTTCGCATAGAGTCCTGCGCGCCTGGCTGCCACGCCCTTAAGTACGGTCACAGGTTTCAGAAGTTCCGTCATTCTACTGAAATAATGTAGTAGTAGACTGGCTGACCGCCGTTTACCAGCATAACTTCTACCTTGTCACCGAGTTTCTGTGAAATAAGTCTGTGCATTTTTTCCGCACTTTCATCTGTAACGTCCGCACCGTAAATAAGTGTTACGTAGGATGTTTCGTTACTTACGAGTTTCTTTACAAGCTTCACCATTACCCTGCTTACATCCTTGTCGGTAAACGCAAGCTTGCTGTTGTCAAGAGCGATTATCTCGCCCTTCTTTATCTGCTTTCCGTCAACCTCAGTATCACGGGCCGCAAATGTAACAAGACCTGTTGACACCTTTTCAAATGCTTTGGTCATGGCTGTTCTGTTTTCAGATATATCTGCGGATTCATCGAAGGCAAGCATCGCAGCAATTCCCTGAGGAATTGTTCTTGTCTGGAGAACGCATACTCCGCGGTCTGCAAATCTGACTGCCTGTTCAGCTGCCATGATAATATTTTTATTGTTCGGAAGAATGAATACTGTTTCGGCAGGAGTGCTGTAAACAGCATTGATGATATCCTCAGTAGAAGGATTCATGGTTTGTCCGCCTGTAACTATGCAGTCAGCGCCGAGATCCTTGAACAGTGCTTCAACGCCGTGACCGGCTGCAACGGCAACGAAACCGTATTTTTTCTCCGGCTTTGTACGGTGTACCTTTTTCTTCTGTGCCTTTTCCTTCATGCGGCCGTCATGCTGAAGCTTCATGTTCTCGATCTTAGGAAGATTGATATATCCGTATTCGAGTGCTTTCTGAATGACATTGCCCGGTTCATTTGTATGAACGTGTACTTTTATGATCTCATCGTCATCGACTACAAGAACGCAGTCGCCTATCGTCTCAAGATAAGCCCTGAGCGAAGCGGCATCTCTGCAGTCCGGTGACTTGGTGATTATGCATTCAGTGCAGTATGTGAATTTGATCTCTGTTTCATCGTCGTCATCATCTGATGAGGCAGCTTCTGTCGAAGCCGTTCCCTTTGCCGACGCTATGCTTTTGCCTTCGAAAACATCGAGCATGGCCTTGAATATGATAACAAGTCCCTGTCCGCCGGCATCGACCACCCTTGCCTTTTTCAGTATAGGGAGCATTTCCGACGTCTTTGCAAGTGCTTCGGCTGCTGAGTCGTAAACTGACTTCCAGAAAACCGGTACCTCATTGGTGGTTCTGGCTGTTTTCTGTGCCGTCTGGGAAGCA
>CADAPI010000286.1 GCA_902789705.1 uncultured Ruminococcus sp. | reverse complement strand
GTTTGCAGTAATTGTGGGGGCTCATCACGGGAAATGTACCGAAGATGATCTCGAATGCAGCTGCAATTTGGTTAACTATTACGGATACAAGTCTGCTCAGAAAAGCGAATGGCGTGCGCTGTGGGAAAAATGGGTCGGATATGCTCTTTCAGAATGTGGGTACTCCTCTGCAAATGAACTGCCTGTTCCGAATGTTGGTCTTCAGATGATACTTACCGCATTACTCATTATGAGTGACTGGCTTGCAAGTAACACCGATAATTTCCCGCTTACCGATACATTCTGTACGCCGACTGACAGAAAAGAAAGACTGCACTCTGCATGGAAAAATATCGGTCTTCCGTCAAGCTGGCAGGCAGACAATATATACGATACAGCCGGAATGTTTAGTGAACGTTTCGGTTTTTGTGCAAATACAGTTCAGCGAGAGGTCATGGACATTGTCAGCGGTTGTATCTCTCCTGGAATATACATACTTGAAGCTCCTATGGGTATTGGCAAGACAGAAGCGGCACTTGTGGCAGCGGAGATACTTGCCGGAAAGTATCAGTGCGGAGGAATATACTTCGGGCTGCCGACGCAGGCTACGGCTAACGGTATTTTCAGCAGGATAAAAAGCTGGGCTGAGCAGCAATGTGACGGAGAAAAGCATACTATACGTCTTGCTCATGGCATGACAGAACTGAATGATGAATATCAGAAATTGTTCAGAGGCAGGGCAAACGATATTGATACAAACGATGACATGATCGTACATGAATGGTTTGAAGGCAGCAAACAGGCACTTCTTGCGGATTTTGTGATCGGTACAGTCGATCAGTTCCTTCTTACGTCTTTAAAGCAGAAGCACGTTATGCTGCGGCATCTTGGGCTTGCGGGAAAAGTAGTCATCATAGATGAATGTCATGCATATGACGCATATATGAATGTATACCTCGACAGGACACTGAAATGGATGGGTGCATATGAAGTGCCTGTTATTATACTGTCGGCTACGCTGCCGCCGCAGAGAAGAAAAGAACTTGTCAAAGCATATCTGAACACGAAAAAGGATATAAAGATCGAGAGTGATCCGAATGCGTATCCGGTGCTGACATGGACAGACTGCGGACAGGTTTACAGTAAAGAGTTAGGTACTTCCACTGAGAACAAGCATATCACTGTTGACCGATTTGACGAAAGCACACTTGCCGAAAGGCTGAAAGAAAGGCTGTGTGACGGCGGTTGTGCTGTGGTAATAGTTAATACGGTAAATAAGGCACAGCGGATCGCTAAGGAATTGACAGAAGAACTTGCAGAACATGAAATCATGTGTTTTCACAGCAGATTCACTGCTACGGACAGAGCCGATATAGAACGCACTCTTCTCAAACGTGTGGGGAAGGATTCTAAACATTCAGACAGGAACAGGCTCATAGTGGTAGGCACTCAGGTAATAGAGCAGTCGCTGGACATTGATTTCGATTATATGGTAACAGAACTTTGCCCAATGGACTTGCTTCTGCAAAGGTCGGGCAGACTGCATCGTCATAAACGTGACATAAGACCGCAGACACTTCAAAAGCCTGTGTTATCAATATTGCAGACAGATAGCTGCGGCTCGGAATCCATATATGGTAAATGGCTGCTTGAACAGACCGAAAGGCATCTTCCAAACGAACTGCACATACCCTCATGTATACCTGAACTTGTCAGAAAGGTATACGCTCCTGCGGAGGAGACAAGTGAAGCGTGGGAGGAGCATTGCGAGAAAATAAGCCGCAAGCGTAATAATGCAAAAAAGTACTGCATCAATTCAGATAATCTGAAAGGAAAGTATACCTCGCTTGATACACTGCTTAATGATGACGTTGGCAGCAGCAGGCAGGCGGAGGCTTCTGTAAGAGACGGTGAAGAAACTATCGAAGTGCTTATGATGATATGCACAGATAAAGGCGATTATCGTTTTCTTCCCTGGCGAAACGGAGGTTCAGGAGTAAGCACACTAACTTCTCTTTCTGACTCCGAAGCCATAGCAATAGCCCGTGAGAGAATAAAACTTCCCGTATCCTATTCAAAGACAAACAACTGGAACAGCACGATAGACGAACTAAACGCCATGCCCGAAAGATGGCGTGACAATGTGCTGCTGAACAGAGAACTGCTGCTTTTGCTTGACGAAAACCTGGAATGTGAACTTATCGGAAAAAAGCTTCGGTACAGCAAAGAATACGGACTTGAAGAAGTAACTGAAAATGAGGGGTGAATAATGGACAGAGAATTTGATCTTATCAATGAGCCATGGATAAAGGTGATGAAGCCTGATAAGAGCGTACATGAGGTCAGTTTGCGAAGCGTTTTTGCAGACGCACATGAGTACACAGAGCTTGCGGGAGAGACAAGAGCGCAGGATTTTGCATTGCTTCGCCTGCTGCTTGCGGTAATGTATACCGTGTTCTCACGCTATGATGAAAACGGCGATGATATCGACCCTACAGACGATGACTATGAACCTATAGACACATGGAGAAATATCTGGTCTGCTGGAAGGATACCGATGAAACCGATAGATAAGTACTTCGATAAATGGCATGACAGGTTCTGGCTGTTCGATGAGAAGTATCCGTTTTATCAGTCAAATGCGGTGAAAGGGAAAAGCAAACCGATTAGTACGGGCAAACTTATCGGTTCGCTGTTTGAAAGTGCGAATAAACC
>CADAPI010000285.1 GCA_902789705.1 uncultured Ruminococcus sp. | reverse complement strand
AGAACATGAAGGCGAAGAAACAGGCTATAAGTACGCACTTGATGAAGAAACTTATGCATCTAAGGAAGCTAAACTTGATAACAAGGTAACTTTCACTATTGAAGCATTCAGTAATCCTGAAAAGGTAACAAAGGCTGTTACTGATAGTGGTTCAGGTTCAATAGAACTTGTATGGAGAGTTGAAGAAGCTGTCACTGCTACACCATAAACGCCAAACTAATTTAAATTCCAATAAACGAGGAGCCTCCCTGGTTAAACGGGGAGGCTTCTTGTAAAACACAAGGAAACATTCAAAGAGGAAACACACGTGGCTGAATCAAAAAAACAAAAGGAATCCGGACTGTCAATAATCAAACTACTGCTCATTATTCTCATACTCGGCACGCTTGGTCTGGGAGTATACGCCGGAATCAATTTGTTTTCGCAAAGCTCTGAGATCATCCAGAACAGCGAAGAAAAAGTAAAACGTAATTACGTTGTTCTCGCCGATCCGGAAACTTTACCCTCAGCTGATGAAAAATCTGTGAATTCAGCTACCAGCCACGACGTAAAAATGAACTCCACATGGACGTTTTCTGACGGACAGGCATATTCGAGAGATGCGTTTGTAGAAAATCCTTCATCGAACTTAAACAGTGTATACTTTGAAATAACTTTAAACGGATACAAGGAACCAATCATGACTTCTCCGGTTCTCCCCGTTGGCAGTCATCTTGAAAATATAACACTTGATAAGGCACTGAAGGCAGGAACGTACAACTGTACACTTACCTATACCCTGCTTTCCAGGGACGGAAAAGACAGTGTAGGTACACTGCAGATGGCACTTAAAATTGTTATTCAAAGTTGATCGGAGGTGTAGTCATGGATGACATAAAACGATTATCAGCTTTATTGATTGCATCGTCAATGTTTATGACAAACATGACGTGTGCAGTAGTCTCGGCGGATGAAGTTCCGGCTGAGGATATACAGAGTTCATACTCTGAAACTGTTGAAGAAACAGAGCAGAATTCCGAGGAAGATTATTCAGAAATACAGTCTGAAAATGTTGCTGAAGAAGATTCGGAAAATCCTGCTGATGAAATTGTTCAGGAAGAAGAAAAAGCATCGGAATCTGATGAAAACCAGAACAGTGATGATACATCGGAAATTCAGGAAAATACATCAGAGAATAATGATGAGCAGATTCAGTCCGGACAGAATGAAGAAGTTCAGGCACAGTCCGGTTCGGATGAAGCTTCTGCTGTTAATAACGGAAAAGGCGACATTGAAGGCCTTGTAAATACAAAGGTCTTTCAGGTAACTCTTCCTGTGAAGGGTAACGGTCTTGACTATGTAGCAGACCCGCAGGGACTGATCCGCAAGACCAATGCAGCCAAACATCCTGATTCTGTTTACGATGAAAATTCAAATGTATATTTCAATAACGGCGAAAAGGTTACGGAAGACGGAAGAACAGTAACTGCGTATTCCGGAACAAGTGATCCGCTTACTATCGTTAATAAAAGTTCAGCAGCTGTTACGGTAATAGCTAGAGTATCTGCATACTATGAACAGGGTGCTGCAAATACTGTAGCACTTGCAGGCAGCAGAAACTGGACTGACGTAAGCAAGCCAAGTATCTGTCTTTCAGTTATCAGAAGCGATGACGGATCAGAGACAGTTCTTACACAGCGCGAGCAGGTCATTCAGGCGTCAATACCGGGCTGTCCGGAAGCGTACAAGTTTGTTTACGAAGACGGAAACAACGGCGATAAGGACTATGGTTACAGATTAATGAGTGACGAGGAACTTAAGAGTTCCGGAATGGATACAGCGTTTAAAGATTTTTCACTCCGAATGACTGGCGAATGCAATAGCGACGGTGAGTGGAAATCAGATCTGGACTATTCATTTCCTTCCACATCAGTTGTATGGAATGTTGGATTTGCAGTATCTGCAAAACCTTGTATCAATACTGATTACTGCACAGTGGCATACGGTTCTGAAATAAAGATACCTTACAGCCTCGGTTTATTCGATGCAGCTGCAACTGGTATCTCATCAGCAGAATTTATCTCACAGAGCGGCAGTGCTCAGATAAACGGCAACGGCTCATATTTCAGCGCAACTGAAAATGAGATCACACTGACATCCGATTTTGCGTATTACGCACGCAGTGAAAACGGAGGAATCCTGAGGATAACATTCAACGACCCTCAGAACACTTCAGTTGATATCACACTCGACAACAGCGCCGCTCCTTCTCTTGATGAAACTGAATGTCATATTTCATCAGATGACAGGAAGGTATATATTCCGTTCAGCTACGGTGCAGGCGAAAAGGCTGCTTCCGGTATAACATCAGTTAAATTCGGAAACAACGACTTCTCATCTTCAGCGTATTCATCAGTTGACGGTGGAAACGTTGTTCTCACAGCAAGTGCAGTAAGATCAATTCAGAGCAAAGGCGGCGGCAAGGTTTATATTACCTTCAACGACTCAGCTCGTACAAAATGCGGATTTAAAGTTATTGTTGAATGATAAGTGTCAGCCTAAAAAATAACCGCAGGGTTTACGGATTATATTGATCGTAAACTCTGCGGCACTTTTTTATACCCATATACACAAAACACCGCCGCCGGATGTACACACTGTGCAATCCGGCGGCGGTGACCCTATTAATCATAATTTTTTAATGAAGCTCATCCCCATAAGCCTTTAG
>CADAPI010000284.1 GCA_902789705.1 uncultured Ruminococcus sp. | reverse complement strand
TTACAATTGTTGATGCATTAAGGTTAGCATCTGAATTTGGATGTGGAGAAGATTTAGAAAAAGATGATTTAGAAGAAGAAGACATTGAAAACCTATTAATTCAACAAATCGAATTTTGTAATGTTATAGTTCTAAATAAGGTTGATGAAATTAGTAACGAAGAATTAAATGTTGTAAGACAGGTAATAAAAAATCTTCAACCAAATGCAAAAATCATAGAAACAAATTATGCTAAAGTAGAAGTATCAGAAATTATGGATACAAATAATTTTGATTTTGAAAGAATTTCATCATCTGCAGGATGGGTACAAGAATTAGAAAGAGATGACAATAATGATGATTATCATAAATCAGAAGAAGAACGATTGAAAGAAAATAAGTTCTATGAAGTCTTCAAGAAGTTTTCTCGATATAAGCATAAGTATAGAAAACTTCCAGAATTTATTATAGCCTATAGAGAAGGATTAAAATGTCTCTATGCTGTCGCAGAGAAAAATGGGATTTATGATCCTGATGAATTCATCGCATTATATTTTAAAGGTAAAACGAAAATATTGCAATGAAAACTGAAAATAAATCAGCGTACAATTGAATATAATATAGTATAAAATTTTTTTTGAAAAAGCTGTAACATTTACATGTCAGACGGCATCATAGATTATGAAGGGCAAATAAAACAGCAAAGGAGCGTTACTATGGAAGATAAAGCTATAATAGATCTGTATCTCAGCCGTTCGGAGAAAGCAATAAACGAAACAGATAAAAAATACAGACCATTCTGCCGGAGCATAGCCTTCAATATCCTTCGTGATCACGGTGAATCGGATGAATGTATCAACGATACTTATCTTAAACTGTGGAATTCAATCCCGCCGCAGATACCGGTCATGCTTGCAAACTATATAGCGAAGATAACAAGAAATACGGCACTGTTTTTCTACAGGCAGAAGCACAGACTCAAACGCGGAGGAGATACCGTTGAACTGGCTCTGTCTGAGATCGCTGAATGTGTGGATGTGAGCAGCGATGTTGAAGACGAGGCCGCAGGCAGGGAAACCGCCGCTGAAATAGCAGAATTTCTCGACAGCCTTGATGAGAGCAGAAGGGTCGTGTTTCTTCTGAGATACTGGTATTTTCTCTCCAACGGTGAAATAGCAAAAAGACAGAACATTTCAGAAGCAAGTGTCAGAACATCTCTTCACAGAAGCAGAAAACAGCTAAAAAAATTCCTTGAAGAAAAAGGCATATATCAGTGAGGGGTGATACCGTATGAAGAATAATGAAAAATTTCTGCTTGACCTTGAAAATATACCCGACAGATTCCTCGATGAGGTGAATAATACAGACGGTAACGCCTCTGTGGTTTCCGAGGTAAGAAAAGAGAAAATTCAATGGATGACACCTGTGTCAGTTGCAGCACTTGTTGCGGCAGTTATCGCAGTTCCTGTTTTTATCTATAATTTAAAACCAGTACCTGATGTGAATGACGACAATGAAAGACCGGCAGTCACTGAAGAAACAACTGCCGTCACTGAGGAAAGCGTAACATCTGCAGAAAGTAAGACTGTTTCAGAAACTGAGGTACAGACTACACCGGTAACAGTGGTGGAAACAGTGATCAGTGAAGTGAGTGCATCACAGAAAATAACAGTACCGGAGACGACAGCGGAGAACAGACAGAACAATCAGACACCGGAAGAAAACAGACAGCCTGAAACTGCGCCTGCGAAAACTGAACCGGAAGTAATAGTTACGGAAGACCCGGAAAAAAAGATAATACAGTCGATAGGTTATCATTACCTTGACAGCAGTGACAGTGAAGCGGAACGCGTGATGAATCATGCAAGGAATCTTCCGGAGCAGTATCTCGGAACTATTGCAGATGAACAGGATCTTATAGATAAGGTACGTAATTTCTATATAAATGAATACGGACTTGAATTTGTCGAGAACATGGAAAGAGATTACGATATTTTAAACGGAGAGGTGGTCTATTTTGAACGCCTGTATCCGAAGTACAGTACAAAATACTTTGAAGAACTTGATGCTTGGCATATAGATATCATGCTGCCTGACGGAAATTATTCCGAACGGGAAACAGGAGAAGTTCTTCCGGATGGAACAAAGGTGAAAATAAAAAAGCAGTCTGTTACTCCGGATTACACTGGACCTTATTTAATAATACGTGCAGGCGACGGCAAAATTCTTGCTTACAATAAATACGATGAAGAAACCGTAAAATATTATAATGAAAATTACTGAGAATTGTGGAGGTAAACCATGAAAAGAACACTGTCATATATATTATCATTTGCGTTTATATGTTCAGCTTTAGTAATCACAGGGTATGAAGACAGAATAAATGAAAACTCAAACGTATCAGCCGAAGCCGCAGAAACTTCTGAAGTTACAGAAGCAGTTAAGGAAGCAGTTACGGAAGTACCGAAAGTCACTGATACCGTTGAGGTTACTGATGTGCCTGCAGTAACAGAACCGGCTGCGGTTACAGAAACGACCACAGTTACAGAAACTAAGAAAGAACGGCAGTACGATTATAAAACAAGCGTAGCCGGTAAAATCACCCTGACAAACTATATCGGCAAAGATAAGGATGTTGTAATACCGTCCGAGATAGACGGGCATCCGGTAACGGCCATCGGTGCAATTTTTATGAATAATAAAGATGTAACTTCAGTAGTGATCCCGGATAGT
>CADAPI010000283.1 GCA_902789705.1 uncultured Ruminococcus sp. | reverse complement strand
GGCTTCGCCCCGTGCCCCACGCTGATTTATTCATAAATCAGCGTTTTCATGCGCGCTTTTTTCTCTGTAATTATATTATAAAATACGATTCTTAAATTCCCTCGGTGATAATCCTTAAGTTTTTCTTAAGGTCGAAAAAAAGGAATGTTCCACGTGGAACATTCCTCGATTTTCAGCCTCGTGCGGCTCACTCTTTAAAAATGGTAATTCAGAATTCTCCGAATTCTGAATTGCTATTAATAAAACCGTGCTGAAACACGGTTAGATCATTCCAGCGGAAAAGTAATCTGCCAGTCTCCGGAAATATACCCCTGAGCAGTAACAAACGCTCCCTGAAGAACACAGTCCTTAAGCTGTTCATAAGGTACAGGTATGATCTGCTCAGTATAGCTGTTTTTATGTTCTGTATCCCAATAAGAATATCCTATCTCCGTTTTTTCGCCAATTACGCTGCAGTTTTTATCAATGAGGTTAATGTGTCCATGATTGTCTGTGTGATGAACATCATCATATCTCGTCAAAATGTGCAGTGCATCATCAATGTAACCGATATTTTCAATAGATACACCATTTACAGGGATAAATATTGACTTGTCAGAAGAAAGTAAAAAACGATACCCCTGCGGTTCAGGTAATTTATCATAACCGTATCCTCCACTGATTTCCGCTCTTGTTGTAGTCTGCGGCTCATAAGGGATACTGATCATATCAATATCTTCTAAGATACCGGAAAACCGGGTTTTACCCGTCAGCATTTCGTGAACAGAAAAAGTGACCTTTCCCTTTGGCATAGCGCTGCCATCCATCGTTTCCAAATGCACCACAAAATACGCCGTATGCGAATCTGCATCATATTCCGAGAAACTGCAGTGGCCTGTCATATCACGAGGAACATTGACCCTGTAACTGTCATAAAGATCCCATTCACCATCAAGGCAGGAACCCGTTGTATCGTGCATGGCAAGATACACGCTTGCTTCATTTCCACTGCGTTCAGCGGAGATAACAGTCATTTCAATTCCGTTATCCTCACAGGTTTTCTGTACCGGTTTGAACGTCTGAGCAACTGACGGTGCAACATGATAGAGAATATCGTATGCAGGCTCAACGCCAAAGGCAGTTAATGTCGGGAGAGGACCAAAAATCAGTGCCGCTGATGCTGCGATTGCAGCGATTCTCTTTCTCCATTTTCGGTGTACGATCACTTTCTTCGGCATTTCTATATCAAGATGACGATCACTGATAAGGCCGACCGCATTCATAAATGTATCTGCTTTCATAGGTAATTCTCCTTTTTCAGTTTAGCGTATAGTTTTTTTCGTATCCGGAACAACATGGATTTAACTTTGCTTTCAGAAAAGCCGTGATATTCAGCAATTTCAGCAATTGACTGCATATACCAGTAACGCCGTACAAACACATTTCGTTCTATACCAGTTATACCGTCCAGAAAACGATTGATCTCTTCAGCAAGCGCCTGCTCAGATACCTGTTGTTCAATATCCTGTTCCGACCGAAGCCAGTCTTCGACTTCTTCAAATATGACTTTGGCTTCAGCACTTCCACGTTTCAATGTACTTTCTGAACGAATATGTTTTAAGCTGATGTTTCGAGTCAGTCTGCCAAGAAAAGTTCTAAGGCATTCAGGAATATGCGGCGGAATACTGTTCCAGGCCGCAAGCCATGTATCATTGAGTGCTTCATCAGCATCTTCCGGACTGTGCAGAATATGTATTGCTATTGAACGGCAGTATCTCGTATATTTCTGCGCAGTCTGAACAACTGCATTCTCGTTTTGCTGTAAATACATTTCTATGATCTGCTGATCTTCCACGATGTTCCTCCTTTCATCTGTATTCAGAAGCTTCTACTATACTACTACCTAAACAGTACAGATTGGTTGCATTTATTCTAAAATTTCTTTTTATAAAATTTGAGGAATGTTCCACGTAGAACATTCCTCGGTTTTTAAGCTGCGTACGGCTCACTCTTTAAAAATGGTAATTCAGAATTCTCCGAATTCTGAATTGCTATTAATGAAACCGTGCTGAAGCACGGTTTATCCTTTTTGGTGTCTGCCTCAAACCACGACAGACAAGCGTAATGTTATTTTACTCCTTATAATATCCAAGCTCTTTTGCAAGTTTCTTAACATCTTCCTTACCCTGTCTCGGCCCTGATATGTCAAGAATTGTATTATCAGCTCTTACAACCAGCATATAATTTTTATCCGCACGGTCTACCTCACTTATAGTGTAGTTCGAGCCGCGTTTTTCTGAAGTAATTATAGTCGGATCATGAGCCGCATTATAATACAACTCAATTGTATCTTTCGCAGCTTTATCACCTTTATCATACCGATAAAATACGATCATGTCTATACTCTGATTATTTTTTGAAGTCCCCACAAGTGTATGAACACTCTCGCCATTCGCCTGCTGCACTTCAGAGCTTTCACAATAACCTGAGCTGACAAGGAACGCCCGCACATCATCTGTCGTCTTCAGTTTGATCGAATCAAACGAGCGTATAAACAGTATTAAAGCCGTCGCCAGAATAACAACAGCTGTAATTATCCACGTAAACTTTGATTTCAGTATATTTCCCTGCAAATTTTTATTTCTCCTTCCGATACTTACCCTTTAAAAAATCAACTGCAGCATCAAGATACTCTGTATAATTATTAACAATTCTTCCGTCGTTCAGTATCTCAGCCTTAATATCAAGGTCCTGAAAACTCATAATATTATGAAGCGTTATTGTAAGATCTTTTTCCTCGGCAATTCTAAGTATCCACTTAGCACAGTTATCACCACCTGCACTTGCGTTGAAAAACCGACCGGTGTTATCATGAGCCATTAAAATAAGTGTCTTCACTCCGCCCGAAAGCTGAAGCGGTGTAATAGCTCCAAGAACCGGGCTTTCTATCACATGAGCTGAAATCAC
>CADAPI010000282.1 GCA_902789705.1 uncultured Ruminococcus sp. | reverse complement strand
AACACCCAAAAATCTGGTAGAATAAAAATAATAAAACCGGAAAGGGAAAACGACTATGAAGTACAGTAAAGAATTCAAAGAAGAAGCATTAAAGCTCTCAGACGAGATTGGACTGAAAAAGGCTGCTCAGCAGTTAGGTATCCAGTATTACACACTCTCAGACTGGCGTACAAAGCGAAATGCCGCTGCAAAAGCTAAGAAATATCAGATGACCGATGGCGAAGCAAAACTGCGTATTACGGAGCTTGAACGTGAAAACGCCGAGCTTCGTAAAGCAAATGACATTCTCAAGGACGCACTCGGTTTTTTCGCAAAAGACCGGAAGAAGTAAAGACAAGCGAACGACACCAGTTCGTCAATGAGTTCCGCAGCAAGTATGGAGCGAAAGCAATATGCAGATTTCTGAAAATCAGCGAATCAGGTTATTATCGCTGGCTCAGGAATCAGGGCAAGCCCGGTGCAAGGCAGCTTCTTCTGGTCAAAATACAAGGAATACTATCAGAGCATCCTGACAATAAGAATTACGGTGTCAGAAGGATGCAGGCAGCTCTTGCACAGAAAGGCACTCATGTCAGCCTCCGAACAGTATACCGTACTATGAGCGAAGCCGGGCTTATCCACAGGCACCGCAGACCTCACGGCATCACAAAGGCTGATACTGAAACTCAGGACAGAGAGAATCTGATCAAAAGAAACTTCAGTGCAGACAAACCGCTGAAAAAACTGTTGACTGATATAACCGAGGTTCAATGTGAAGATGGAAAGCTCTATGTTTCGCCCGTCCTTGACTGCTTCAACGGCGAGATCATCGCTCTTGAAATGCGTGACAATATGAAGAAGGAACTCTGCATAGACACCTTAAAACAGCTGCGTGAGAAGTACGGCAGGCTCGACGGAACGGTCCTTCACAGTGACCGTGGCTGCCAGTACACAAGCTACGCCTTTCGCAGGGAGCTTGTAACAAACGGGCTGATCCAGAGCCTCAGCGGTACTGCTCACTGCTATGATAACGCTCGCATGGAGAGCTTCTTTGCCACATTGAAAAAAGAAAAGCTGTATCAGATACCGACCTACAGAATGAAGCGTGAAGAGGTCAAAACTGTTATCTTCAGATACATCTTCGGCTACTACAACACACAAAGGATCAACAGCTTTAATGCAGACGGCCTCCCACCTGTGGCACTAAGAACTTCAACCGGGCTGGCTCATCACGCCGCCTGACTCCTGCCTATCCAAGATTTTGGGTATTCTCCGACTGCACATTTCTTGACAATTCCAAAGCGTTTCAAGAAAGCTGGCGTTTTCATGAAGGTCACGCTCATAAAAGCTGCGGCTCCAGTATACAATGACGTTTTCGGTGATGGTTCTCTTCTTACCATTTGCGTCTTTTACAGTCCGTTTCATAATGCGGGATTTGTATTTGAAGTCTTTGCCGACCTCAGTAAAATCATCATCAGAATATGCCCATTCCTGTTCATCAGCGGCGCTTTTGCGAAGGCTTTTAGCAAGAATGTAACCGTTGTTCTGATCAAGTAGATGATATACGTTCTGATAATTGCACATACCTCTGTCTGCGATCATAATAAATCTTGCATAATCCAGACCGTCAATACTTTTTGAAATTGCAGGCTTGAACGTATTGCAGTCAAGGGTGTTTCCGGGAAAGGATTCAATTGAGATCGGAAGTCCCTGATCATCCATAAACAGCCCCATCTGAACGATCGGCTGTTTTCGGTTTTCTTTGCTGACACCCATTTTACGGAACCCCTTTGCAACTTCATTTCCGTCTTCATCAAAGAGGTCTTCATCGGGTTCTTCTATTTCAAAAAAGAAATTCGTAACATCATAAAAAATGATCTCAGGATTCCGATGCCACTTTTTTACAAGAGATGTATTCATCCGGCGGATGATCTTTTCTTTGTTGGCATAGATGAAATCCAGCGTGTCATAGACATTATACGGATTAAAATTTTTCAGAATCGGTGTGTAATAATCATCATTCTGTTCAAGCGTTGCCATCTTAGAATCGGGATTTAATATTCTGCCGTAGATCAACAGTCTGGCAAAATTCAGAACGTCATATTCGATTTTTGAAAAGCCTTTATACGAGCTGAAAAAATACTTCAAGCCAAGCTCATCAAGCAACTTGTCCAGAAACACATGGGAATACAGCCGGGGATGACCGACACATTCAGGATCACCTTCCTGCAAACGGATCGTATATTTTTCGATCGGAGGCTTCTTTCCTGTGTATTCTTCAAGCTCCGGAATTATCGGATTACCAAGCCGGAATGACTCACGCAGCCTTTCAAGAAAGTTAGGTTCACCGTCATCAAATTTGGAAAGAGGACCGATGTTATGAATGATTCTTTTGCGAATAGAAACTTTTCCGTTCGCACTCTTGGTGCGATAACTTTCCATCAGGCGAAGGTAATCCTTGCCATTATTTTTGAATACAGCGATATACATAGTAAAACCTCTTTTCAAATAGCTCTTATAGCTCTATATTTCATTATACCATATTTAAGAAGATTTGTCACGAGGAAATCTCCGATTTAACGGCGATTTAGAGAATTCTTTGAGGAGATTTTGTTATGGACAAGTGGCAAAGTCGGGGGGATGCGGTTGGTAGGTCTTGCATTATATCACGATTCGCGCTATAATTGAATTGTGGCAGCAGGCTTTCTACCGTACAGCTCAAAGGAGGATATAAAAATG
>CADAPI010000281.1 GCA_902789705.1 uncultured Ruminococcus sp. | reverse complement strand
GCACTTACCGGCTGTTTACACGATGGATTGTGAAAACGCATTTTTGATTTTGCGTTTATGGTTTTACGTATCTGTTTGTCAGACCGATTCTGATTTTTGGAAAATAACAGATATGAAAAACCAGGGTTAGGTTTTTTACAGGAGGATTGTGTATGCATGTAAAGAAATTCAGTGCAGGTCTTACTGCACTTGTCATGTCGGCGGGCATGGCAGCATATCTGCCCGGGACCACATTTTCGGCGATCTCAGCAGATGAAACAGATTATTTTTATCATTACGACATGGAAAACGGAGTGGGTGATTTCACCGGACGAGGAGCTGCTTCAGTTTCGTCATCTACTGATGCGTTTAAAGGAAACGGTGCACTCAGTGTAACAGGCCGTGAGGCGAAGTGGAACGGTGCTCAGCTTGCACTTGACTCAGCGACAGTCAGTGCGGGAAGCGAATACGCCATCGGAGCAGCGTTTAAGGGGGCTGAAGATACTGAATTCAAGATCACCCTTCAGTATGATGCCGGCGGAGAGACAACATATGATAAGGTGGCTCAAAGCTCCACAGCAGCCGGAAACTATATAATGCTCAGCAATTCGAATTATAAGATCCCGGCAGGAGCTGAAAACCTCGTACTTGTTTTTGAGTCAACAGACACCACCTGCGACTTTACGGTGGACGAAGTTGTAATTGCCAAGGCAGGAACGGTAATAGAAGGACCGAAGGGGATAGAACCTCTGCCTGTATCAGACGTGCGCGGTGATCTTGACGGAGACAAAAGAATATCAGTACAGGATCTTCTTCTCCTTAAGTCAGGAGTACTCAGCGGATGGAAAACACCGGGTGCGAAGAAGAACGCAGACGTTGACCAGAGCAGAACAACTGATGCTGAAGATGCACTCTACGTGCAGAAGTATCTTCTCGGAACTCTTGATGAATTCCCGGTAAACACACCTCCGGGACCGACAATAAGCGACAGTGACAAGCAGAAATTCAATTCAATGTTCTCAGGACTGAATCTTGCAAAGAGCTGGAAGTATGACGGAGAGAACAATCCGCTTACAACACAGCGATTCGGCGCTGACCCTGGCTGGCTCGTTTACAATGACAGACTCTATCTCTACACAACAAACGATGCGTTCGAATATCTCAACGACGGAAGAATGAGGATCAACACATACGACTCAGGTACGATCAACTGTGTTTCAACTTCCGATATGATAAACTGGACTGACCACGGTCCAATGCCTATCGCAGCAAGAAACGGCAGAACAAAGAACGGCGTTGCTTCATGGGCATTTGCCGCATGGGCTCCTGATGCATGCTGCAAGATGTTCAACGGCAAGCCGAAGTTCTATCTCTTCTTCGCAAACAGCGGCGGCGGTATTGGTGTAGTTATGTCCGACAGCCCTACAGGTCCGTGGAAGGATCCGATTGGCGGCGCACTTCTTTCTCATAATACACCTAACTGTTCAGACGTTGTCTGGATGTTTGACCCTGGCGTATACTACGATGAAAAGACTGATGAATGCTATCTCTTCTTCGGCGGCGGCAGAAAGGACGGCGTTCCTGCTGACAGCCCTGGTACAGGACGAGTGGTAAAGGTAAATCTTCAGGAAAACAAGGTATCACTTGCAGGCAACCCTGTAAAGATGGATATTCCTTATCTCTTTGAGGATTCAAGTGTTATCAAGGTTGACGATACATGGTATTACTCATACTGTGCTAACTGGAACGTACCGGGCGGTACAAAGATCAACGGCGTTTCGTTCAACAGTGTGGATATCTGCTATATGACTTCAAAAGATCCGCTTAAATGGAGCAAGAGCAACTTTGCCGGTATGGTATTTGCAAATACAGGTTCACAGAGGCTCGATAACGGCGGTAACAACCATCACTCGATCATTAAGTTCAAGGACAAGTATTACGTAGCTTACCACGCACGCCAGCAGGCGATCAGAATGCAGAAGGCAAACGGATACAAGTTCTATGAAAAGGACGGCAGAGCAAACAACGGTGAAGGTAACTACCGTTCGACTCATATTAACGAAGCACAGTTCAGCGGCGGAAAGTTTACATGTAAGGGCGATATGAAGGGCACAAGTGCAATCGGCACACTCAATCCTTATGAAACAGTACAGGCTGAAACAATGCAGAACCAGGCAGGAATCCAGATCGGCGGACTTGGTGATACATACATAACAGACGTAAACAAGGGCGACTGGACAAAGGTTGCTAATGTTAAGTTCGACAAGGGCGCTTCTGCGATAACAGCGAAGGTAAGATCGAAGAGCGGCGGTGTTATCAAGGTTTGCACAAAGCAGACAGGTGATGCAGTGGCTTACATCGAAGTTCCTGCCGGCAGTGAAATGCAGGAGGTTGAAGCAGCAGTATTCGGTGAGCTTAACGGCACAACGGATCTTTACTTCATCTTCTCGGCAGATGGTATTGAATTCGATTCATGGAAGATCAGCTGATATAAATAAGCGTTTCTAAAAAATCCGGATCACATTCAGATTTTTATCTGAATGTGGTCCGTTTTTTTGTCCACTTACCGTTTGCTGTTACGACTGTGTTTACAGAAGTATTTATTTTACGGTAAATGCCTTGTGTGAGATATTAAGGAAACGCTGATTTATTCATAATCAGCGTGGGGCTCCGGGGCGAAGCCCCGCAAATCCCACCTCCGGAAATCCGGCTTCGCCGGATTTCCGATTTAATCAGTGTTTAC
>CADAPI010000280.1 GCA_902789705.1 uncultured Ruminococcus sp. | reverse complement strand
GGAAACATTTATACATTTGATACTGATAATAATATTCTTGAGGTTTATAACAGTGCTCTTAAACGGCTGAAGAGTGTTGATATCAGCAGTAAAGTAAGGCAAATGGAGTGTTTTGTGTACGACATTTGTGTTTCTGAACAAGGAAAAGTGTATTTTTCCATTAGTAATAAAACTGATATCAACAGTGTGTATTTTCTCGATGAAAATGATGAACTGAAAAGTCTTGCTGAAGCTTCAGATTTTTTTGAGAATGTTCAGAACATTCCGACCGCGTTGTTCTTTAATAAGGAATGTGATCTTGAACTTTGTACCGGGTATGGTGATGTAGTAATCGCAACTATAGATACTATGAGCGGTAATATTACAGAAAGTTATAAGCTCAGCGGCGTTGAAGACGTTTTCGGAACAAATGATAAATATGATCTGATTTTCAAGGCTGAAGGCGGAATATACGGGTATGATAAAAATTCCGGCAGCACTGAACTGTTGTTTTCCGATGATAATATTCCAGAATTTGATGATGCGCTGCGGTTTTCATATTTAAACGGCAGCCGGATTTATATGAGTCTTGCTTCATGTGAATCATGTACGCTGTATGAAGTGAACAAAAACACCGGTGAGACTGTAAGTTACGTTTGTAATGACTGTTCTTCATTCACAGTTGATCCTGAGGGCTCTGTTTACTGTGTATTTTCAGAACATTTCATTCAGGGTCTGGAAGAAGGATATACATATGAAACTGTAGCATCAAAGGTGATGCGAATCGATAATAACGGTTCATTTACTGAACTGTTTTCACTTCCGCAGTATGAATTTGAAGATTATCCGTATGGGATGAAAAAAACCGGCAGCGGTGATTTTGTAATCAGTTACTGCGATGAAAATGGAAAAGGCTGTATCTTTGTTTATGACAGAACAGGTGTTCTGAAAACTACAGTATACTTAAAGCAGGAAGAAGACTGGTCACGCTATCTGCTTAGAAGCAATGAAAAAGGTGATATATTTGTTACTGATTCGCTGAATACTGTATACTATCGCCTTGATCAGAATACCTTTGAAATTCATCCTGTAGATTTTCCTGCTGGATTCGACATTATGACGATTAACAATGTGTTTGACGGAAACAGCGGATATGATATGTTCTTTACAACAGAAGATGAAGTATTTGGCTGGAACACGGATGAAAATACAACTGAAAGGCTGATAAGCAATGAATATTCGGAGCACTTTAATCTGGCCATGCTGGTTTCAGGACCGGAAGAGATATTGTTTCCTGACGGAATAATAATGAAAAAAGCGGATGACGCAAAGATAAACGAGCTGAATTCCCGCGAGATAATTACTCTTGCTGCAGGAGAAGATGACTATCTGAGATCATATGCTGAGAAGTTTAATAATGAAAACAGTGAATATTATATCGTAATAAAGAGTTATTTTAAAACAGAAGAATGTGAGAACGGATCGTCATATACAGACTGGATCAAAAAAGAGAACGAAAACGGTGAATGTCCGGATGTTGTAATGACTGACTTCAGTGATGTATCTGATCTGCTGAATGAAGGATTTTTTACTGATTTCAGAGAATTCTTAAACGATGATCCCGATTACAGTCTTTCTGATTTTTACAGTTCAATAACAGACGCATGCACATATAAGGGATGCTTATATTCCATTCCTGCGGTAGTCACAAGAAGATCACTTTTTTCAGCAGTTCCGGCTGACAAATGGGATTTTAAAGATCTTATGTCAGTGGAAAAGACCAGGGAATATATGTTCAATCCGGATGTCTCGGTTCAGCTTGAAACGATATTACTTCATTGTTATATGTCTGAGCATGTGGATACAGCTAATAAAAAATGTAATATTGATACTGAAGAGCTGGCAGACCTTCTGAATTTTATTAAAGAAAACAAAATTTCGTATGAGGAATATGACTACATAAACGGTGAGCAGGGATACGTTATTGCTGAGAGATGTATAGACAGTCTGGATGGATATGCAGTTGATTCTGCTAAGACAGAATATAGTTTTTCGACTCCTTATGTACTTGGATATCCGTCTTCAGGAGAGAATAAAAACGAGATTGACGGAAAATACATGTTTGCCGTTCCGAAATATTCAGAACATAAAAAAGCGGCATGGGAGTTTATCAGGACATTCTTCAAAGAAGGTTATCTGTTTGAAATGGAGCCGGAAAATGCCGGAATGAGCAGCCTGAGAACTTTGAATGATGAATGTTTTTCAAAGGCATCAGGAACTTACGACGACGAAATAACCGAAGGTTACAGAGAGTTCCTTGAAAGACCCGTTTATCCATGGTACAGCCATGCAGAGATCAATGAAATTGCATATAATGAATCGCGTCCGTTCTTTGAAGGAGATATTTCATCTGAAGAGGCGGCAGAGAATATTCAGACCAAAGTGACCGGATATCTTAATAGCCTTGGTCAGTGAAAGGATAACAGTGTATGAAAAGAAATATATGTGCATGTGTTTCGGCACTTCTTATAGCAGCGGTGATGATGAGCGGATGTGCCTTGGAGCTGAATCCGCAGAGTAAAAGTGCGGATGAAGGCGTTCAGCCGTTAATGTCTGAGGACGAAAAGATGAAGCAGGCGGCTGAACCGGTAAGTGTTTACTACGAAAGAAAGAAGCTTCTGGACAGCGGTGATCTTGAAGGTTCGGTTCCGGTTGCGGTAAACGGAGACAGTATCTGGTATTATAAG
>CADAPI010000279.1 GCA_902789705.1 uncultured Ruminococcus sp. | reverse complement strand
CTTTTCTTCTGCGGTTGCAGGACGTTTTTCAGCTTCTATGGCTTTCAGCGTTTTTATAGCTTCAACATTAGCACGGTACTTTGTTTTTACTCCGCCTTCACCAAGAGTGTCGTCGGTGATAGTGAAGTTTTCATTCTTTTCAGTTACGGATTTATCTGTTTCAGCTGTATGTTCCGGTTCTTCGGGAGTTTCCTCAACGTTTTCAGCAGTTGTATCATTTATTTCGGTTACGGGCTGTTCCTTTTCGGTTTCAGCTTTTCCGATGTATTCATACAGACTGCCGAGGAGCTTGTCATAGGAAATATTTTCTGTAATCTCGAAAGCACCGCTCAGTCTTTTTACTGTGCAGTCGTCCGTATAATACGGCAGTGCTCCCGACAGTGAGACTACTTCGGAGATAACGCCTGTAGCTTTGTTACGGAATCTGTCACCAACTTCAATCTTATACGGCTCCGGATTTTCCTCTGCGGCTCTTTCAGCCTTGATCTCCTGCCACATTTCCTTTTCTCTTATCGAAAGATAGGCATTATCTCTGAGATGCTGCTCAACCATAGCAGCAACGTTGTTCCAGCTGTGACGGAACTTTTCTCCGTTCTCAAAAAGAAAAGTCATTCCCTTGCTGTCTGTATCCACAAGTGAGATATTCCCTTCACCGCTGTGACCGCCTGTACCGTATTCTTTTTTCAGAAAGTCAGCCAGTTCCTGTGTTGTCGGGTGTCCCGGCTGTGTACGGCTCTTTTCATAGAAATCCTGCACACGGAACTTACCATGTACAAAACCAGTACCACGCTCAATTTCCGCTGCAAGAGCTACAAATACATTAACACCGTCTACTATCGGACCCGGTGCGAATTCTGACTTTGCTGTTTCCGTTGCAGGCTTTGTTCCTTTTGCCGGCTTCCGTGAAACAAGCGGTTCCGGTTCTCCGAACAGATTAAGCTGCATTCCCTGATCTTCAGGCAGTTCCCAGAAAGGCTTTTCATCGGAGGACTGTTCATCACGCTTTATGTCTTCGATAACGTCAGCATCAGTGAATAAAGGCTTGTCTATTGCTGATGTAAACTCGGTTATACTCATAAGACCGAGCGTGTACGCAAGGCTGTCAAGTTCTGTTTTATGGTTTTCGTATGTATCGACGGAGATTGTTCCTTCTGCATTGTCTACAAGAACAGTAGCTCCAAGTGACAGCGCCTTGTCCTTTATCTCAGCAAGACTTTCAGCATCGCCCTTGTAGTTAAGCGTTACTGCCGGATAATCATTTTCCGGAGCAGTATTATCCTGTACTTCGGAAGCATCGCTCATAAGACTGACCGGTTCTTCCGCTTTTTCTTCCTGTTCCGCAGCCTTTGTATGTCTTTCAATAACTTCATCAGGAACATAGATAAGATCATTGAAATCAAGCCGTGTCAGACCGTTTTCGACCATATCCTCAATGCTTTTGTACTGATCTGTATTGAATACTTCGCCGTCAAATTCATATATAAGCTTGTAATCTGCAAGGTCTGCTGTCACCTGTACAGGAAGTTCATCGTCTGTAAGTGTGGTATATGCAAGAGAAACGTTATGAAGGTCGGAAAAGTCGGCTTCATCACTATATTCATCGACACAGAAATCATTTATGAGGTTTTTGGCTTTATCAAGCGGTGACATTTCTTCTTCCGGCACTTCGATCTCGGCAGACTGACGGGATTTATACAGGATATCAAAGCCTTTACGCTCCATATCCTGCTGCCAGCCTTCATAACCAAGCACATCGGAAGTACTGAGCAATACACCGCCGTAGTCGGGTGCATCAAGGTCTTTGAGCATGATGCTCTTGTCACTGATCTTCTCGACCTCACGTCGGGCGCCGTCATACATGATAATATCACCGACAGCAAGATCGGATACTGTTGGTGTTTTCTTTTCCTGTACCACTTCCTTTTCACGGAAGAACTCCGGCATTTCGGTAAAGCCGAAGCTGTCGCAAAAATACGCTGTATCAATATCGTCTTCGGTTATAACGATAACGTCACTTACTGAAAGAGAGTGACCTCTGAAATCTTCGGGGTGATCTATGTTGAACTTTGTGAACAGTGATTCAAGAGACTCGTTTCCTTTGAACTCGTCAAGTTCGCCCTCATAAACCAGGTCATAATCTTCTTGATTTAGCTGAATGCCGTCACGTTTCAGCCTGTCCATGCTTTCAAAGCGAATGCCGTGATATTCTTCGCCCTCACGGAGCTGATAAATCTTATATGCCGGTTTTTCCGGTCCCGGCTGAGGACGTTCACCTTCATTGAAGAATACAAACGGCATATATTTCTCGATTTTTTCTTCCGTCGAAAGCTTTTCTTCAATAAGGCACATTGAAGTTATAATATCTGCATTATCTACAAGTTCAGCGTACTTATCGGACACTGAAAGTTTGCTCCATCTTTCGTCGAACTCTTTACGTGCCGATTCAGCCTGTGCGGTTATGAGAGCAATATCTTTTTCGGAAAGAGTGCTGTCATATATGGCAGCTACACCGTAAGGAGAAATGTGTGCTACCGTAGGATAATCGTGTGTTTCGGGATCGGTACGTGAAACATCGTATACAGTTATACCGTTACCGAGAAGCCCGAAATGAATAGAGCTTTCTTTTTCAAAGCTAACATGGTATTTTTCCTTTGCGATAATGGCAAAAGCCTTTTCCGTATGTTCCTCATTATCAAGAATATCATTAAGAGCCTTCTTGATACGATTGATCTTTGCCTGATTATCGCC
>CADAPI010000278.1 GCA_902789705.1 uncultured Ruminococcus sp. | reverse complement strand
ATACAAGGGAAAGAACACCGGTACAAAGACCAGATGGCGTCCTGACCTTGAAGTATTTACCGAGACAGATATTTCAGATGACTTTTTCAGAGATATACTCAAAAGACAGGCTGTAGTAAATCCTAACCTTCTTTTCATTTTCCGTACAGAAAATGAAGACGGTACTTTTGAGGAAGAAAATTTCATCTACGAAAACGGTATAACCGACTACCTTAAGGAAACAGTCGGTGAAGATGCACTTACCAGTATCCAGTACTGGCAGTGTGAACGTGAAGGCCGTGACAGAGCTGACAAGCCGGATTACAAGGTTCGTCTTTCAGTTGCCTTTGCTTTTTCAAACAAAATAAAGAAGCTGGAATACTACCACAATTCAAGTTATCTTGAATACGGCGGTTCACCGGAAAAAGCTGTAAAGCAGGCATTTGTTTCACAGATAGACACCTATCTGAAACAGAACGGCAAATATCTGAAGAACGAAGGAAAGATCACCTTCGTGGACATTGAGGACTGTCTTGTTCTCGTTTCGTCTTCGTTCTCGACTCAGACATCATACGAGAACCAGACCAAGAAGGCTATAAACAACAAGTTTATCTACGAAGCGATGACGGAGTTCCTTAAGCATCAGATCGAGGTCTACTTCCTCGAAAATCCGGACGAGGCGCTTAAGATCTGCGAGCAGATCATGATAAACAAGCGCAGCCGTGAAAATGCTGAAAAGACCCGTCTTAACATAAAGAAAAAGCTGGCAGGTACCATCGACCTTTCAAACATGGTACAGAAATTTGTTGACTGCCGTACCAAGGATGTTTCAAGACGTGAGCTCTACATAGTGGAGGGTGACTCGGCTCTTGGTGCCGTTAAGCTTGCCAGGGAGGCTGAATTCCAGGCTATCATCCCGGTACGAGGCAAGATACTCAACTGTCTTAAGGCTGACTACAGCAAGATATTCAAGAACGAGATCATTACCGATATAATCAAGGTTCTGGGCTGCGGTGTCGAAGTAAACACCAAGGCAAACAAGGATCTTTCATCATTCAGTCTTGAAAATCTCAGATGGAACAAAGTCGTTATCTGTACCGATGCCGACGTTGACGGATATCAGATAAGAACTCTTATTCTCACAATGCTCTACAGACTGACTCCTACGCTTATCGACGAAGGGTTTGTCTATATAGCTGAATCACCGCTTTTTGAGATCACGACAAAGGACAAGACGTACTTTGCCTACACCGAAAAGGAAAAGACAAGAATACTTGAAAAGCTTGGCGATAAGAAATATACTCTTCAGCGTTCAAAAGGTCTTGGCGAAAACGAACCTGAAATGATGGCTCTGACCACCATGAACCCTGACACAAGAAGACTTATAAAGGTTACAAGGGACGAAATGGAAGCAACTGCAAACATGTTTGACCTTCTTCTTGGCGATAATCTTCAGGGCCGTAAGGATTACATTTCCGAGTTCGGCGGAGATTATCTTGAAATGGCTGATATTTCATAACTGCGGGGTTATTAAATGGCAAAGAAACATGTAACTGAAACCAAAATAAAAAAGATACCAAACGCCTACATTGAAGGTGCCGGTGTTGTGGTTCAGGAAAAGATCACAGAGACTCTTGAAAAGAACTACATGCCGTACGCAATGAGCGTTATCATATCACGAGCTCTGCCGGAGATCGACGGCTTCAAGCCTTCACACAGAAAGCTCCTCTACACCATGTACAAGATGGGCCTTCTGACCGGCCAGAAAACCAAGTCCGCAAATGTGGTGGGACAGACCATGCGTCTTAACCCTCACGGCGACGGTGCTATATATGAGACACTTGTACGTCTTTCACGCGGCAACGAGACTCTGCTTCATCCGTACATAGACTCAAAGGGCAACTTCGGTAAATCCTATTCAAGGGATATGGCCTATGCCGCTTCACGATACACGGAAGTAAAGCTTGACCCTATATGTGCCGAGATGTTCAGGGACATCGACAAGGACACGGTCGATTTCGTACCTAACTACGACAACACGATGATGGAGCCGACACTTTTCCCGGCAACATTCCCGTCGGTTCTCGTAAACTCCAACGTCGGTATTGCCGTTTCCATGGCGAGCAGCGTGTGCCCTTTCAATCTTGAGGAAGTGTGCGAGACCTGTATTTCGCTTATAAAGAACCCTTCACACAACGTTCTCACCACCCTTAAGGGACCTGACTTTCCGGGCGGCGGCTACTACATCTACGATGAAGGCGAGTTTGCTAAGATCTGTGCAACAGGCAAGGGTTCCATGAAGGTACGTGCAAAGTACAGCTACGACAAGGCGGCAAACTGTATCGAGGTAACCGAGATACCATACAGCACAACTGTCGAAGCAATAATGGACAAGATAATCGAGCTTATAAAACTCGGCAAGATCCGTGAAGTATCATATTTGCGTGATGAAACAGATCTGAGCGGTCTTAAGCTTGCAATAGATCTCAAAAGGGGAACTGACCCTGACAAGCTCATGCAGAAGCTTTTCAGACTTACTCCTCTGCAGGACAACTACTCGTGTAACTTCAACATCCTTATCGCAGGAAATCCGAAGGTTATGGGTGTNNCTCGAAGGTCTTAAAAAGATCCTTCTGGACATCGACAAGGCGATAAAGATCATCAGGGAAACAGCTGAGGAAGCTGATGTAGTTCCGAACCTTATGATAGGCTTCGGAATAGACGAGATCCAGGCTGAATATGTTGCTGAAATAAAACTTCGTCACATCAACAAGGAATATATTCTTAAACGTGTCGAGGAAACTGAACAGCTGAAGAATGATATTGCCGAAATGGAAGGAATTCTTGCCGATCCGAAAAAGATCGAAAAGATCATCATAACAGAACTTAAGGATGTTATAAAGAAATACAGCAAGCCGAGACTTACAGAAGTCATCTATGATGATGATACTGAAAATGCAGACATCGACGAGGATATTCCTGATTATCCGGTAAATCTTTTCCTCTCGGAAAGCGGATATTTCAAGAAGATCACAAATCAGTCACTCAGAATGAGCAGTGATCAGAAGCTCAAGGAAGGCGACAGGATCGTCGCTCATATAGAGTCGAACAACAAGTCTGATCTGCTTTTCTTTACTGACATGCAGCAGGTCTACAAGACCAAGGCGAGTGCCTTTGATGATACCAAGGCGAGTGTGCTCGGTGACTACGTTCCTGCCAAGCTTGGCTTTGACCAGGATGAAAATGTAAGGTTCATGGTGAACACCACCGATTATTCCGGATTCATGTTCTTTGTGTTTGAAAACGGAAAGGTAGCAAAGGTTCCGCTTAAGGAATACGAGACCAAGACCAACAGAAAGAAACTTCAGAAAGCGTATTCAGGCAAGTCTCCTCTTGTGGCAATTCTGTACGCTGCCGACAACTGTGATCTGCTGGTCTCATCATCAGCAGGAAAGTCGCTTGTGTTTGATACAGGTCTCATTCTTCCGAAATCGACCCGTGACACGCAGGGAGTTCAGGTCATGACGCTTCGCGGCAGTGCCGTTATAACAAAGGCTGCCATTGTTACCGAAGAAGCTTCGGCTGACAAATTCAGAGCAAAGTCTATTCCGGCTGCAGGAACAGCGACAGGTAATGCTGACGTTTTTCCGGGACAGCTTGAGTTATAAAGTAGTGAAATGAAAAAAGGTTATATGAAAGGAAAAAAGTAATATGTGCGGTATAGTAGGTTTTACAGGAAGAAAGCAGGCTGCTCCGGTACTCCTGAGCGGGCTTTCAAAACTTGAGTACAGAGGATATGATTCAGCTGGTATTGCAGTACGTGACGGAGATAAGGCTCCGGAAGTAGTTAAGGCAAAGGGCAAGCTCAAAGTCCTCATTGAAAAAACAAATGAAGGTGCTGCAGTTAAGGGAAGCTGCGGTATCGGCCATACAAGATGGGCTACTCACGGTGAACCGTCTGAACTCAATGCACATCCTCACTCCAGTGATGATGAAAATGTCATCGCAGTTCACAACGGTATCATCGAGAACTATCAGGAACTCAAGGAAAAGCTTACAAAGAGCGGCTATACATTCTGTTCACAGACAGATACAGAAGTTGCTGTTAAGCTTATTGATTACTATTTCAAGAAATATGCTCTCGGTCCGGTCGATTCAATTGCACGTGCAATGATGCGTATCCGCGGTTCATATGCACTCGCAGTAATGTTCAAGGATTATCCGGGCGAGATCTATACAGCAAGAAAGGACAGCCCGATGATCATCGGTATAGCAGACGGTGAAACATACGTTGCTTCTGACGTTCCGGCTATCCTCAACTACACAAGAAATGTTTATTACATCGGCAATCTTGAAATTGCAAGACTTGCTGAAGGAAAGGCTACTTTCTACAACATCGACCGTGAAGAGATCGAAAAGCCTCTCACAGAGATCAAGTGGGATGCTGAAGCTGCTGAAAAGGGCGGCTATGAACACTTCATGCTTAAGGAAATCCACGAACAGCCTGAGGTTATCAAAAATACCATCAACTCTGTTCTTAAGGACGGCGAAGTAAAGTTCGCTGAGTTTGATCTTTCAGACGAAGAAATGAAGAGTATTAACCAGATCTACATTGTTGCATGCGGTTCAGCTTATCATGTCGGAATGGCAATGCAGTATGTAATGGAGGAACTCACTTCGATCAATGTCCGCGTTGAACTTGCTTCCGAGTTCCGTTACAGAAAAATGTCGCTTATAAAGAACAGTCTCGTTATCATCATAAGCCAGTCAGGTGAAACTGCAGACAGCCTTGCAGCTCTTCGTGAGGCTAAGGAAAACGGCATCAAGACTCTTGGTATCGTAAACGTTGTAGGTTCATCCATTGCAAGAGAAGCTGACAATGTATTCTATACACTTGCCGGTCCTGAGATCTCGGTAGCAACTACCAAGGCTTATTCAACACAGCTTGTCGCAGGATATCTCCTTTCAATTCAGTTTGCCAAGGCAAGAGGCGAGATCACTGATGAACGTTACAATGAACTCATCACCGAGATCCAGACGCTTCCTTCAAAGATCGCAAAGATCCTCGAAGACAAGGAACGTATCCAGTGGTATGCAAACAAGCTTGTAAACATAAAGGATGCATTCTTTATCGGACGTGGTATAGACTACGCTATCAGCCTTGAGGGCAGCCTTAAGATGAAGGAAATCAGCTACATCCATTCAGAGGCATATGCTGCAGGTGAGCTCAAGCACGGACCGATCAGCCTTATTGAAGACGGCACAGTCGTTATCGGTGTGCTTACACAGCCGGCTCTGTATGAAAAGACAGTCAGCAACATGGTATACTACGTATCAGTAGGCAAGGGCTACGATGTTGACAAGCCGAGAAATCTTGCAAAGAGCGTTACAGTAGAATAATTATAGTGAACGCATAAAAAAAATATCTGGTTATAATATTTTATTGGCTGTCGGGATACAAATTTCGAAAGTCAAGTCAAATATTGCGAATATTCGTTGATCTATAACCTGAATTTAAAAAGTCTTTCAGAAATTATTTCTGAAAGACTTTTTTTATTATTATACAGCTTTTGAAAATGTTCAACAGAAAAATGTCCTGGTTTTTATGCAATAAAACGGAATTTGAAATTGGGACTTGACTTAGTAGCAGAATAATACTATACTTAGTATATAACAACTACTAACGCTGTCTGCGTCAAGGGAATAGTGCATTTTCACGGGACTGAATGGTGTGAATTTATCAATTTGAAATTTGAATGCTGTTGAAATTGGGACTAATATATTAGAATTCACTAAATACGCGTACAAATTTGTTAGAAAAGTGCAATATTTGCATAGATTAATGCTTGGGCATATGGTACAATTAAAGTGCAAGTTACAGTGAGGCATAAATTTGTCTTTTACCGTAAAACGTTACACGCACGCAGTCTGAAAATGATGTGCAGCGTCTGATGATGCAGACAATGTGTTGGAAAAGCGTTTAAAACAGAATAAGGAGAAACCACTATGAGCATTTTTGCAAAAAGATTATCGACGCTTAAAGCTGGTACAGGCATAAGACTCACAAGCAGCAGCGGCAGGACGATAACAGGGATCATTGAGGAAAATGACGGGGTTGAATCATTATCTGTTAAAATTACTTCTCATGTTTGCCTGAAGTATTCACAGATCATTGAATTTGAAGAAAACGAGGAAACAAGCTTTACTAATTATTCCGCTGCTCCTTCTGTATCATCACAGCCAGTATACCAGTATGGAGTACCGCAGCAGTATGTGATGCCATCGCCAGTGGCATACCAGTATGCTGTTCCACCGATGCAGATGGTAAATCAGAACCCGGTACCACAGTCACCGGTGTCAGGTCAGTTCCCGGTTCCGCCAATGACAGTGGCGTATCAGAACACAGTACCGCAGTCACCGATGGAAGGTCAGTACGCAAACCCACAGTCGCCAGTGGTAAGCCAGTATGCAGTACCACAGCCTCCGATGGCTGCAGCATCGCAGTCGCCGGATGTAAGCCAGTCCGCAGTGCCGCAGTCACCGGCAGCAGATCAGAATGCAGTACTGCAGCCTCAGTGTGAAACACCATCTCCGGAAGCAGAGAACACTGCACAGGTAACACCGCCTGTTACTGAAGAAGCAGTTTCCGGATCATCTGACGCAGTACTTCTCGGATGTCCTTGCGGGTCTTGGTCTTCCGCACGTCAAGCTTCACGCGCTCCGTCATACGTTCGCCAGTCAGGCCGTAGCCAAGGGGATTGATGTGGAGACCGTCTCCGGTCTTCTTGGACATACGGACGTAACGACAACGACCCACTACTACCTGCACCCGCGGCAGGAGAATATGAACAAGGCGCTCTGGTCTCTTTCTCCCACAAACGAGATGCCGCCTGCCAGTCTCCCCGCGGTCTTTCGAGGCAAGACGATCAATCGAAAGTTTTTGCGCCGGGATGCCTTTCCCGGTCAAAAGGAGGCGGCTGTGTAATGCCCAATCTCATGCAATTCTTCAATGAGCAGCGTGATCTGGAACAGAAGCGCAATCCTTACGGCAGTACCCTGGCGGGATACGTGCTGGAGACCGGATACGAAAGTTTCACCGTGATGACCAATACCGCCATGCAGTCTGCTGCCGGACCTCTGTCCAGAGGCGGTTTCCTTCTGGCCATGGCCACCCCCTCCAGTGCGGTGCTCCTCCGGGTGCAGGCCGTCGTCCCCTCTCCCCTCAAGGGTGTGGAGAACTTGACCAACTACGAGCTGGGCAAGCGCGCCATGCCGGATCTGGATCCGCTGACCAACACCGATATGTCCTGGTCCTGCCGCAGGTGCGACGTCCTCGGGTGTTTCTACGAAATGGACTCCAGGATCTTCTTTTCCGGCGACCTCCTCGGTCTGGCGGCTCCCAGTGCATACCGGGTCTATCAGCCCGGGTATCTTCTGGATCTTGTGGTCAACGGGGTGTACGGCTATGACGCATCCTCCGGCGTGCTCCGTGCCATGGAATATAACGGAGGCGACGTGTCGTCCAACTATGTCCCCCTCACCGGTTATGACATGTTCGGATGCTACCGGGCAACGGAACGGTTCCCCGGATATGGAAACAAACTCATGGTATACCTGTACCTGTCGGACAT
>CADAPI010000277.1 GCA_902789705.1 uncultured Ruminococcus sp. | reverse complement strand
GAGAAGGTGCGTTTGCTCTCGGTGCGGGAAAATGGTATACGATACGTACCGTTGTCCTTCCTTCGGCGGTTGACGGTATCATAACAGGCTGTATACTTGCAATCGGAAGGATCACAGGCGAAAGCGCGGCATTGCTGTTCACGGCAGGAATGGCAAATGAATTGCTGTCACCGCTCGATGCGGTACAGTCCGATAACGCAGGCTCAACGCTTACGGTTTCATTGTATATGTATGCAAAGGAACGAGGAGATTTTAAAACAGCTTTTGCTGTTGCGGCAGTCCTGCTGTTTATTTCCGTAATCATAAATGTATCCGTAAAAATAGCAAAGAATAAGTTTAAGAGAGGAGAGGAAAAATGAGCAATGACGGAATAAAACTTGAAGCTCATGACCTGAACCTTTGGTATGGTGAAAACCATGCGCTGAAAGGTATCAATATATCCCTGCCCGATAAGATGATCACCGCATTGATCGGACCTTCAGGGTGCGGTAAATCCACATTTCTTCGTTCCCTCAACCGAATGAACGATCTTGTGGAAGGCTGCCGTATCGAAGGTGTGATAACGCTGGGCGGTACGGATATTTACAAGGATATGGACGTTAATATCCTTCGCAAGCGGGTGGGAATGGTTTTTCAGAAGCCCAATCCTTTTCCGATGAGTATTTATGATAATATCGCTTACGGTCCGAGGATACACGGAATAAAGTCCAGAGTCAGGCTTGATGAGATAGTAGAAGATTCACTGAAAAAAGCTGCTCTTTGGGAGGAATGTAAGGACAGGCTCAAAAAATCGGCGCTTGGTATGAGCGGCGGACAGCAGCAGAGACTTTGTATTGCGAGAGCCCTTGCAGTTGAACCGGATATCCTTCTTATGGACGAACCCACATCGGCACTTGACCCCATTTCCACATCAAAGATAGAAGATCTTGCGGTCGAACTCAGAAAAAAATACACGATCATCATGGTCACACATAATATGCAGCAAGCAGCAAGAATATCCGATAAGACAGCCTTTTTCCTTATGGGTGAGATCGTGGAATTCAATGAGACCGATAGAGTGTTTTCAAGTCCCGATGATAAAAGGACAGAGGATTACATTTCAGGAAGGTTTGGTTAATATGCGTGAAAAATTTGAAACAGAGCTTGTAAAGCTTAATAATGCTCTTGTAGAAATGGGCGCTTTATGTGAAGATGCCATAAGCTGTGCTGTCAAGTATCTTCTGGACAGAGATGAACAGATGAAAGAAAGCTCGGTCATGGCAGAGAAGCTGATAGACAATAAGGAACGTGAAATTGAATCCATGTGTATGAGACTGCTCATTCATCAGCAGCCTGTCGCTACGGATTTCCGTATGGTAACATCAGCGCTGAAAATGTTAACCGATCTGGAGCGTATCGGAGATCAGGCATCTGATATTGTTGAGATCGCCGATTATGTAACAGCAGATATGACATTCAGGACAGATATAAAAGAAATGGCAGAGAATACGGTAAGAATGGTGACAAACAGCATTGATTCATTTGTGAAGAAGGATATTTCAATTGCAGATTCGGTCATCAGGATGGACGACACCGTTGACGCTCTTTTCGATAAAGTGAAATCTGAGATCATAAGTATCGTCAGTGCCGAAAGCAATAACGCCGAATGTCTTCTCGATCTTCTCATGATCGCAAAGTATTTTGAAAGGATAGGCGATCATTCCGAGAATATAGCCAAATGGGTGATCTTTGCGGTAACAGGAAAGCATAATGAACGATACTGATGAGGCGAAAAAGATGGATAAAATATATATAGTAGAAGACGATGACAATATAAGAAAGCTTGTCTGCTATGCCCTTAAAAAAGAAGGCTACTCTGTTAAGGATTTCTCACGTCCGAGTGAATTCCGCAAGGCTTTACCAACTGAACAGCCCGATCTTATTCTTTTGGACATCATGCTGCCCGAGGAAGACGGTCTGTCAATTCTGAAAAGTTTGCGGAAAACAAATGAAATGCTCCCCATAATCATGCTGACTGCGAAAGACAGTGAGTATGACAAAGTCACTGGACTTGATATGGGAGCAGATGATTACATTTCAAAACCGTTCGGTATGACTGAACTTATATCAAGAATTAAAGCTGTACTGAGAAGAACCCGACAAATGAATTTTCAAGACAAAGAAGAATTCAATATAGGCTGTTTATCGGTCAACATAAAAAAACATACTGTTTTTGTTGACGGCAGTGAGGTCACGCTTTCCTTCAAGGAGTTTTCCATACTTTCCATTCTGCTAAGTGCCAATGGAAATGTAGTCAGCCGTGAAGAATTATTTGCAAAGGTATGGCAGGATTACTACGGTGAATCCAGAACTCTTGATGTGCATATCCGAAATCTCAGGGCAAAGCTCGGAGAGGCGGGACAGTATATCCAGACCGTAAAAAATGTTGGATATAAAATTGGAGGTGACATTATTGGTTAAAAAGATATTCCGCTCAAATTTTCTTACAGCATTAATCGTTTTTCTGACCTGTCTTGTACTTATCCTTGGAATATTACAGGAAGTGTTTACGGCACAGCTTGAAAAGCATTTGCAGATGGAAGCTTCTTTTGTTGCGGCTGCGGTAGAAAATGAAGGAATAGCGTATTTCGGAAAACTTACAAAGGACAGCGATCGAGTCACACTTATTTCAGCAGACGGAACAGTTCTTGCAGACACGCAGGCGGACATAAGTGAACTTGAAAATCATTCCGACAGAGAAGAAATAAAAAAGGCAGCAGAAA
>CADAPI010000276.1 GCA_902789705.1 uncultured Ruminococcus sp. | reverse complement strand
CTTAAGGATTATCACCGAGGGAATTTAAGAATCGTATTTTATAATATAATCATAGAGAAAAAGCGCGCATGAAAACGCTGATTTATGAATAAATCAGCGTGGGGCACGGGGCGAAGCCCCGAAAACCCTCACTCAGGCAATCCGGCGAAGCCGGATTGCCTGCTTAATAAAGAACAAAGGAAAGAACAACAAAGGGGGAGAAAAAAGATGAAAATGGAATTTGAATTTATCTGGTATTTGTGTTACAATGAACTGGAAAGATCCGAACGATTACTGGAATAGAAAGGGTGCAGCAAATGGACACATTAGAGGGATCAACAATACTTGTGGTCGATGATGACCATGACATAGTGAACGCAATATCCAGATTACTGGAGATGGAAGGATTTAAGACAGTAAAGGCTTACGACGGATTTGAAGCTCTTGACTGTCTGATGCAGAACGAGATACAGCTTATACTTATAGATATAATGATGCCGAAACTCGACGGACTGTCGGCTATGATGAGGATAAGAGAAAAAAAGAACATCCCGATCATAGTGCTTTCGGCAAAATCAGAAGACAGCGACAAGATACTCGGACTTTCCATGGGAGCCGATGATTACATAACCAAACCTTACAACCCGATGGAACTTACCGCGAGAGTACGTTCAAATCTCAGAAGATACCTGATGCTCGGTTCGGCAGGAACGGTGACGGTATCTGACAACATACTGAGAAACGGCGGGCTTTCACTTGACCGGAGTGCCAGACAGTTTTACGCTGACGGGGAGCCTGTGAAACTGACGGCTACGGAGTACAAGATCGCTGAACTTCTGATGGAGAATGCGGGACGGGTATTTTCAGCGGAAGAAATATACTCGAAAGTGTGGAACGAAGCATCATATTCAGTTGAAAACACTGTTATGGTACACATAAGGCATATACGAGAGAAGATAGAAATAGATCCGGGCAACCCGAGGTATCTGAAGGTAGTCTGGGGAATAGGTTACAAGATAGAAAAAATACCTGGAGGGTAAATGATGAACTTCCTTAAAAAGAAGATAACAAGGGAAATAGCAATTGTCATAGCGATGATACTGGCGTTCATGTCGGCATATAACGCAGTTGACGGTATGTTCAACTACATGAAATATGAAGACGTGCAGGAAAGGTCAGGCTACGTATACGGCGATTCAGAACGCTATGCTGATACCGTCGATCTTTCGGGAAAACTGTGGCTCATACTTCATATGTACGAGGCGAATATCGACGCAAACGGTGAAATAAAGGGAAATGAATATTTTAAGTCGTCTCTGCAGTCGGAAATGTACAACGCAGGGATAGTGGACAGAAACGGAAAGCTTATCGCGCCTGAATCGGAAAATTACAGATATGTGATGAAGGTCGGCGGAAGAACTGTTGCAGGCAACGGTGTGGAAACTGCTGATGTAAACAATAAATATATGTATGAGCTGACACTTGAGCGCGGCGGCGAAAATCATTCCTACAATGAATATGCCACATCGCTGATACCGGGACTCAGTTTTACGGACTGCCGCGGTTATACCAATACAAAGGGTATGTACTATTATTACTGCAATGGTAAGGGCTATGCGGTTTACGATTATGATACATCAGGACTTAAGTACTACTACGATGATCTTGGTGCGAGAATCTACATCAACCGTGACGGAACTGTTCCAATCCCGCAGATGTACAATGACAGTGATTATCCGAGCTTTGATGCGAACGAGCCGATCGACATGCAGAATACGGAACTCAAAAATTCAGCTATTGCCAGTGTAAAAATCTATCCGGTCCAGAGGCTTGTGGATGAGTACGAGGTATATCTTGTTGAATCAGAAGAGTGTGAAGCGGAATGGTTCAGAAAGCTGATGACATCATTTGCCATTCTCGCTCTGTCAGGTATGTTTGCTATATATATAATCGCAGCAGGCGGATATGACGAAACGACCGGAAAGTTCCAGATGAGAACAAGGGATAATATTTACGGCGAGCTGTTTATGATCTCAGGATTCATTATGCCGTTTATGGCAGTTGTGATGGGTCCGGGACTGGCCTATGATTTTGTCAGCAGTTTTGAACGTCACGGGATGAACAATATTTTAGTAAAGAGCGTTGCAAGTACCGGACTTACTGCCCTTTATATGATCGCAGTCGCTTCGGTCGATACGGTTGTCAACAGGTTTAAATGCCGTAAAGTCGTTGATACATTCCTCGTGACAAGCATGGTTAAAAAGGCTGTGAACGGATGCAGAAGCCAGATTGGTTACTTTATTCATGACAGAAACGATGCACTTACAGTAAGATTTCTTATAAGGGTTGCAGAGGCGGTTGCAGCCGGTATCGTGGCGCTGGTTCTTACATTTGTTTTTGAAAATCCGTTTATACTGATCGCTGGTGTCATTCTTATACTTGGCCTTTATATCTACGAGAGTTTAAAGGACTTAAAGGCAGTAAATGATCTTAGCAAACAGATAACAGGAATAAGCATGGGGGACTACACTCCGAAGATCACCGACAGCACTTCGGTGACATACGGAATGACCAGAAGACTTAACTGCATTTCGGACGGCATCCAGACCGCAGTCGAGGAACAGATTCGTTCCGAAAGAATGAAGATCGAGCTTGTTACCAACGTTTCACACGATCTGAAAACACCTCTTACTTCGATCATCAGCTACGTTGATCTCCTTTCACGTGAAGAGCTTTCACCGGTGGCACAGGATTACGTTGCAGTTCTTGAACAGAAGACGGCACGACTTCGCACCATAGTTTCCGACGT
>CADAPI010000275.1 GCA_902789705.1 uncultured Ruminococcus sp. | reverse complement strand
GCGAGTGCATCTTGAAAATTCAATAGATAGATACAAAAAAATATAGTATGTAGTCTCCAAAAATGTTATAATGAAATTACCACAAATCACTAACAAGGAGATTACATACTATGTCTAGAATTATAACACAGAAAGCAGAAGAAAACAAGCAGATTTCAAAAAGAATTAAAAACTTTATGAAAAGATTTGAAGTTTCATCTGCACTGAAATCATCCAATGCGTTAAAAATCAAAGGATTTGCAGTAATCGAAATATTTCAGTATCTTTTTATGATTGTATTCGCTCATCGTTCAATCTACATGGATATGAAAAGAGATACTGTACCGTTCGCTAAGGATACTGTATATCGTTTTCTTAATTCAGCACGTATAAACTGGCTTAAGTTCACGACCAGATTATCTGCTAAAATCATTGAAGAGGCTATAGATCCACTTACTTCAGAACAGCGCAAAAACGTCTTGATAATTGATGATTCTGTTTTTGAAAGGAACCGTTCTAAAAAGGTTGAGCTGCTGACAAAAGTATTTGATCATGCTAAAAGAAACTATATCTATGGCTTCCGTATGCTTACACTTGGCTGGTCAGACGGCAATACATTTATGCCTGTAAACAGCATTCTTTTGTCTTCAGAAAATGATAACACTGTAGTAAACATTCCTGAAAGCATTGATAAGAGAACCAATGCTTACAAGAGAAGAAAACTTTCAAGAAGCAAGGCTAATGATGCTATGATTACTCTCATCAAAGAAGCTAAAGATGCATGTATTAAGGCGAGCTATGTTCTGTTTGACAGCTGGTTTGCTTCACCTGATTCCATATGCAAAGTCAGAAATCTTGGATATGATGTTATTGCCATGATCAAGAAAACTTCAAAGGTGTTTTACGAATACAACGGTAAAATGATGTCAGTCTGCGACATTTACAAGTCAAACAAAAAACGTCGCGGCCGTTCAAAATATCTTCTTTCAGTTGACGTTAATGTTGTTAAAAACGATAACGTTATTCCGGCTAAAATAGTCTTTGTACGCAATCGAAATAAAAGAAGTGACTATCTCTGTATTCTTTCAACTGATACAAGCTTAACTGAGGATGAAATCATCAGAATCTACGGTAAACGCTGGAGTATTGAAGTCTTCTTCAAGGTATGTAAAAGCTATCTTTGTCTTACCAAAGAATGCAGATCTATTTCCTTTGATGCCATGACAGCTCATACAGCTGTTGTGTTTACACGATATATGATGCTCGCAGTAAGTAAACGTGAATCGGAAGATCCGCGTTCAATGGGCGAACTGTTTATGTACTGCACTGATGAACTCGCAGATATCAGCTTTGCGCAGGCCTTCTCTTTACTTATGGAATTGTTCATAAGCAAAGCCGAAGAGTTTTTAACAATTTCTGAACAGGAGATATCTGCTTTTGTTGATAAGTTCCTTGATGCTATTCCAGACGCTTTAAAAATCAAGTTAAAAGCTGCTTGATTTAGTTACTTTTGCGGCGCTTACTATTGAATTTTCAAGATGCACAGTTATTTTTGATGTGCGAAGTTTGAGTAATAAATTCATTACAGAAATTAATAAATTCATTACAGAAATAAAGGAATGCTGATATTTAAAAATCAGCGTATCCCTATTATCTGAAAAGAACAAAAGAGGACGGCGGAAAAGCCGTTCAGACACAGAGAAAAACATTCAGAGGAGGAGATAATTATGCCACATTCATCAGGACATCATCACAGTTCACATCACAGTTCACACAGGAGCAGCTCGCATCACCGCAGCAGCTCACACCATTACCATCACCGCAGTTCTTCACGCTATCACAGCGGAAGCTACTCCGGTTATGGTTATTCCGACAGAAGAAATTCAACCCGGATAAGCAGTGTATTCTTTCCGGGGGCTAAACGGTACAGCTATTTAAGCCACGGAAAGCTGAAGTACATTTACAGTCAGAGCGACCCGTCCAAAAGATTTCATCCGGCGCGTCTGCTCGTGCTTCTGTTCTACATTCCGTTTATTTTTGGCGGAATATTCATGGTTAAGACCTCCAGTACGCCTTCGCTTAAAAAGCCGGATTCGACAGAGATCATTATAAAGGATGAAGCCGATGTCATCACATCGCAGGATGAGTCGGAGCTTCGTACGGTATTAAGGGATTTTTACAAAAAGAGCGGAGTTGTTCCGTCAGTTATTACAGTTGAAGACACAAAATGGCAGGGCGACATTGAAAACTATGCCTATACCCGCTATCTGTCGGAATTTACTGACGAGATGCACTGGCTGATCGTTTATTCCGATCCGTCAGCTTCTTTTGAAGCGATGCAGGGAGACAATACTGATGCTGTACTTACTGAGGACGTAGGCGATATATTTATAAACCGTCTGGAAACAAATCTTAAAGATAAAAACACCGGGGTCGGTGCTTCTGTAAGCAATGCTTTTGAAACCATAATGCCGCTGATAAGCAAACCAGGTCTGTTTGACCGGCTGGCAAGCCTCGGTCCTGCAATTTTCCTTTTCCTGTTTTTAGGATTCCATGCATTCTTCATGGCTGGACTTTATGACCTGAAATATAAAAGAGCCGTATACGATCCCGATCCGGACGAAGCAAGACAGCTCGGAAACAGTGCCGCCGGTGCAGCTGCAGGTATTGCTGCAGCCGCAGGTATTACACAGAATTACGGAGCCAGCGCTGATATGAGCAGAGCTTATCCGCAGTCCGGATATCAGAATTACGGAAACAGCTATGCATCTGCCGGAAACGGATATCAGACTCCGGCATACGGACAGTCAGGTGCACAGAACGGCAGCGGATACATGCAGGAAATCGGTGTACCAGGCGGTACGCCGGTTCAGAATCAGACATACGGCCAGAGCGGTTATCAGGCACAGTATACTCAGAACAGCGGTGCACAGGGACAGAATTCCTCATACGGACAGAGCAGTGCTCAGAATTACGGGGCACAGAACGGCAGTTCCGGATATATGCCGGAGGTCGGTTTGTCAGGCGGAATTCAGAACAACAGCCCCTCATACGGACAGAGCAGTGTTCAGAACTACAGAGTACAGAATAATGCTCCGGCATACGGACAAAACAGTTACGGAACAGCGGAAAGCTGGAATAACAGCAGCGGCGTTTCAGACAGCAATGATACAGCTGCCGGCATATCCCGTCCGCAGCCGGTACCTCCGGGATGCACGACATGTTCATCCTGCGGAAATGTTTATCACATCTCAGACAGAAAATGCCCTCTGTGCGGAGGAAAATAGTACACGGGCAGAATGCAGCGATAGCGGCGCAGGTTTGGCTGTGCAGTAAAGCGCGATAACAGTTATAATAAAAGAAAAGGAGCATTCCGCGTATGCGGGCTGCTCCTTTGCGGTTAACGGTCACTTTCCGGGAGGAAAAGTTCGTCGATGAGTTTTATCGCTTTTTCGTATCTTTCATTGTAGCTTCCGGAGATGTGTTCGCATTTAAAGCCGAAGCGCTCGTAGAGTTTTTCTATACGCTCGCTGTAGAGTTTCCGGTTTGCGGCGATCTCTTCGCTGCGGTCGCCGTCCTGTACCCATTCAACGTCAGGTTCGGCGTGGAGAATGAGGTCGTAGTGATTGAGTTTCGCTATTGCCTCAGCAAGATTTTCATTTGCTTCGTTTCCGTCTTCGAGGAAGTCCATGAAGAAGCGTGTGATAAGACAGTCGGTGTCTTCGATGAGTACCTTGTTGCTGAATTCGATAAGACGCATTTCCTTTGCCTTGTGTTCGAGGAGTATACGTGTGAAGTCTTCGGTGAGCATCATGGTATCGGTACCGGAAAGTTCCGAGAGATCACGGCCGACTTCTTCGAGGTAGTTGGTGTGGTAGTGGTGGGCGAGATTTACGGTGAGTACAGATTTCCCGCAGCTTTCCGAACCAATTATCAGGACCTTCTTTACGTAGTGCGGTCTTACGAACATCGGCAGCCAGTCCCAGTGCCCGTATATATCCTTTCGGATGGCGGTGGAGTTGTACTGGTCGCGTTCGAAAATGATCAGTTCGCTGTCCGGGTAACAGACATTCCAGAAGCTGTTCTTGTCGTAGTCGCTTCCGCAGAAGACAACGTCTATCTTTTCGCCTATTGCCTCACGGACTTTTCTGCAGTCATCCTCCCAGTACTCACGGGTGTATTCAGCCTTTGTCTTAAGCTTATCCTCTAGGAGAATGATCTTTACGTTTCCTATGTGGGATGTGAGTTTGTAGACCCAGCGGTATTTTACCTTTACATCAACATCGGAGTTATCATTTCGGTAGGAAATGACCACGAAAAGCTTTTCGCACATTGATGAAAGCTTTTCGCACATTGATGAAGCTTTCAGTATGCACTCCATGTGCCCGTTGTGCATCGGGTTGAATGATCCGCCGTACATGCCCACATGATATTTCATTCCGGCTTTTAATTCTCTGCTCATATATTTGTCCTTTCAGTAATTATGGTTGTATAACGGATGCTGTAAGATCAGTGATACTATTCTGTCACTGCTGCTGCAGTATTTTCTGCTTTGTTTTCTGCAGAATCCTTATACCATTTTATGAACATGAAGATGGCATTGAGGAGATATACTGACCACATGAGTACCATCGCGATACCGCCGTCGCCTTTGAAAAATGCTGTTGCCCACATTATTACTGAAACTGCATCAACAAGGATCCAGACTATCCACTGTTCTGTGAAACGCTTTATCATAAGTATCTGAGCAACGATCGATAAAACTGTGCTCATACTGTCTATAAGAGGAAGATTACCGCCGAGGAGTTTAAGAACGTAGCTGTATCCGAAAATACCTGCGGCGCTTACGAGAACTGTAATAATGTCTCCGGTTAATGACATTCTCTTTTTGACTACCTCACCGGTGTCACTGTTCATATTCTTTTTCCACATGAACCATCCGAGAATGTTGGTAGGAAAGTAGTAGAGCATGTTGAGCATTACTTCACCGTAGAACTTTGCTTTGAATGCGATGTAGGAGTAGAGCAGCACGTTGATCGTTCCGAATATGTAGTTTGAGATCTTGCCTTTTCCGCAGAAGATAACGCAGGTAACACCTGTGAGCGAGGCGGCTATTCCGAGGAATGTGTCCTTAAGGATAACCGAGATAATAAGGAGAGAAACATTTGCAAATGCCAGCCAGCAGAGTTCGCTTTCCGTCCATCCGCTTATCTCTCTTTTCCAGAATTCTTTTACGTTGTTCATAATGCACCATCCTTTTTGAAATTTTCTGAATGTTTGGTTCGTGTTTTTCTTTATAAAAAAACACTCGTTTTGTTGTTATCTTTAGTT
>CADAPI010000274.1 GCA_902789705.1 uncultured Ruminococcus sp. | reverse complement strand
CATGATATCATTAAGCTTCGGAACATCTTCGTTTGCAACGGTTATATTCACTCTGTCACTGCCTCGGCTTATAGCTGAGAACTCCACTCCTGCATCAGTCAGTGCTTCCATTACTGCAAAGCCCTGTTCTTCGGTCATGGATTCATAGTGGCGTTCCTCCGGAGGCAACTCAAAATAATAATCAGCGTTTATCTTGTAGCCTTCATCGGTGTATTCAATCCCAGTATCATCTTTTTCTGGCTTAGAACCGTTGTTTATGATACCGTCAATCATGTTGTAGTCATCTTCAAGCATCATTTCTGTATTCTTCATAGCCTGGTCTTCAAGCTGTGCGGCAAGTTCAGCGATCTTAGGTTTATCAAGATATTCGACCTCATGAGAAGCTCTGACAGCTTCTTCGGAAACAGCAGGTACAGTAATATTTTCATCCTGTGCCATATCACCGAGCTTATCTCCTGTGATCTTGATAGAAGCATCAAGCTGTTCGTCCGTCTGTTCCTTATAGTAGAAAGAAGAACGTGTCAGTTCGGTTATCTTTGTATCAAGCTGCATGATACGTTTGCTCAGACTGTTTATCTTATCCTGTATGCCGCGCCTGTCAACGATGCTTGTCTCAGGCTTGTTATATTCTGCAATAAGGCTGTCCTTTCGGGATAAAAGAATGTTTTTCTTATCTGTCAGGCATTCCTCGTTAGCCTGTGTGAGCCGTGACATAGCATCAGCGAATACTTCACGGCGATCCTTGCTGATACCGATTGAAAAGCTCCTTATAGCATCATTAAGGGCGAGAACACGGTTAAGCTTATGAGAAACCCGGTCACGCTTTGCCGTATGCTTTTCGATCTTTGCTTCACAGGCGTTTATCTTCTGCTTACGTGCTGGTATTTTATTCTCTCTGATATCAGCGATCTTCTGTTCATTCTTCTCGATGAACTTTCTGACAAGACTGTTTTCACCAAATGTTGCTTTAAGGATACGGTTTCTGTCCTCAAGCCTGTCAGCCTTATCGGAAAGTCTTTGTATAGCGGACTTATGTGTATTTATCTTATCCTGTTGAACAGCTATCTTGCTGTCGAGCGTTTCAATACGGCTCTGATGATTTTCAGCCTTTCCGTTCAGAAAAGGAAGAAGCTTTCCGGATCTGTGAGAGATTATTTCTTCCTGCTTCTGTTCCTGAACTTTGGCAGCCTTTCTGCGAAGCTCTTCCTCCGCATCTGCTACCGGCTTTTCGGCTGTGCGTTTGTCGTCATTATACTGTACGGGCATGGGCTACCTCACTTTCTGTGCTTAACGATAACTACGATTGCGGTTGTAATTGCTGCTGCGGCAAAGCCTGCGATGATAATAAACTTCCTCATGGTCTGTAATTCCTTTCCCTTTCGTTATTTTCCCTTATCTTCTCGTTTTCCTGCTGTCGTCTTCTCCGCACGATCTCTGCCAGGATCTGATGCTTGTCTCTTGTAAAGCCCACGTAAGCATTGTTATCGCGCTGTACTTCTGACTGACCGGCAGTCTTTACAGGAGCTTTTTCCTGTTCCTTGCTTTCTTCATGCTCCCGCATTTCTTCCTTTGTTCTGAAATTGACGGTAAGCACCCTGTCAAGATTACGCTGAATAGTATATGTATCACACAGCCACAGGTCGGTATACGTCTTGCAGAGACAGAGTTTTACTTCTTCCGGACGAGCCTGTAATGTGCCGACCGTGGTATGGAGGATCTCCGCCACCTCCGGCAGAAGAGAAAGATAGCTTTCCGGCAGGCCTTTTTCTTTCAGTTCACGGAGCAGACCGGAATACGCTCCGGTCATTGATTTGTGTATGATCTCTTCGACCTGTTCCTTAAAGCTTCCGTCGTAGCTCAGAACGATCTCCGAATCGTTGAATATCGCATGATACGGAATACCGCACTTATCGAGCGTAATAACGATATCCTTTGCGTATGCTGTATTAAAGCGGAGAGACTCACGGTTTTCAATGCTTTCCGCTTCAACTCCGCTTGTGTACTGAACATCATTCATCGGCTATCATCTCCCTTATGCTGTCGATAAGTCCGGCATTGGTATCGTCCTCATCGTATTCCATTGCATACATTCCGCAGATACGCTCTTTTGTTTCCTGCGGGAGCTTTTTCAGCCTGCTGACAGGTACGGAAACAAGCTCTGCCACCTTGTCAAGCTCGATAACTGCAAGGGCATCGTTTGTAAGGTTATAGAAGCGTTCCACCTGTGAGCTGTCCATCATGTACTCATACACAATATTCTGCTGTGTATCGGTATCAAGGCTGCGAAGCGTATTGTACGGGATACCCGTAGTCTTTGCGACTTCTTCAAGTCCGATATATACCGAGCCTTTCTGCCAGAGAGAATCAAGCTTTTCATATATTTCTTCCCCGGTTTTATCATCACTGATATCCGCGCCGGCAAGAACCTCTGCCATACCCTCACGAATATCATTATCCATTGCTGTTATGCTGTCCTCAGACACACCGAGGATATCAGCTGCTTTCTTAAGTAAATTATTATCCATCATCTTTTCCTTTCTGACGCATCGGCAAGCTTGTACCTTTCACATGTTTCGGAGATAAAATGGTCAATACGTGACATGAAAGTGACCTCTGAAAGCTTTCCGTGTTCGATCTCCTGCAATTTCGACTCCCATTCAGCTGTCAACCTTGCAGACTTGACTTCTTTCGGAACCACAGAAACAAGCCTTTTACCCTTGTCTGTCGCATGTATCTTCTTACCTTCACGGACTGCATAGCCGTTCTTTACAAGACTTTCGATCACACCGGCTCTTGTGGCAGGAGTACCAAGACCCTTCTTTTCGGTATTTTCATCATATTCATCGTTTCTGGCATGTTCCATAGCGGAAAGAAGAGTATCTT
>CADAPI010000273.1 GCA_902789705.1 uncultured Ruminococcus sp. | reverse complement strand
TCGTGATCATTTATCCACACGCTCCTTTACAATGAAAAACAATACCAAACACCTGTAAAAGCGTGTCTGGTATTGGTACAATATTCGGTTTTACGTTATCTGCCGTTCCCGGCGCGGCTGTTTAAAAAGCTTTTTCAGCAGCTCCTGCAGCCTTCTTTGAGTCCTCGCATACAACAAGGTACACGTAGCGTCCCTTTGTTTCGACCTTGCTCTTGTTCAGCTTGTCGTACTCAGCCGGCGCATAGCTCTGAAGAGTGTCTTTTCTGCTCTGCAGTCTCTTTTCAAGAGCTTTCTGTATTTTTTCAACGTTTTCGTCGGAAGAAGCCTTTACGAAAACAGCTTCCTCGGCATACGCCATGTTGCCGGCAACTGATGCCGCAAAGTCATCGTACCAGCTTTCATCGATGTCGTACGTATATTTTATATCGGAACCTTCCACGCTCACCATTTCATCAAATCCTGTTCCGTTATCAAGTGCAGCTTTAAGAAGATCTGAAGCCGCAGCGTTTGATTCACCGCCGGAACATGAGCATAAAAGCATTCCTGCTGCAATGCATGCCAGTACAGCTGATGCAAATTTTTTCATAGCTTTTCCCCCTTATTCTACTGTGTGACTTAGTATATAGTCTGTAAACTTCCTGTAGAGATCTACCGGCATATGGATACCGTCAGTCGAGCCTTCAAGGTAACCGCTCGAGCCGCATATCTCGGAAAATGTATCGACAAAATACCATTCATTTCTCGCTGCCATATCCTGAAGCCCGGAATTGTATTCACGGATCTTGTCCATGCTTATATTCTTCTTCGCATCAGTTGTGGTCGAACGTTCGTATGAGACCGGCGGAATTGAAAGAATATAGATATTCACTCCCGGTATCTGTGAGGCTATGTCTGCGGCATATTCCTCATATGAGGCGATCATGTCAGATGGTTTGAGCCACGCAATACCGTTGGTGCCCATCATTATATACACATTTTCAGGTGAGACTGCCGCTATGCTTGACGGACTTATGCTCTGCCGGATATTGCTTATGGACAGGCCGTCCTTCGCAAAGATCCTGCTTTTGTCAACAAATCCGTATGCCCCCAGACCATTTGTATGCGAATCCCCTACAAACGCACAGGTATCATAATAATCGCTGCCTTTTACCTGACCTGACTCAGGGACAGGTGCTCCGTAGTTATAATCGCCGGAATGAGATCCGCCTGACGGTTTTTCCGCTTCTGTCTGCGGAACTGTTTCCGCTTCCGTTTCAGACTCTGTTTCGGTGATCTCTTCTTCAGTTTCCTCAGGGACCTCTGTCTCTTCGGTTTCGGTCTCTTCCGTTTCAGAGACTTCCGGCACCGTCGTGACCGGTTCAGTCGCCGAAGTAAACACAGCTGTACCGGAATCAGAGACTGCCGTAAACGACACACTCATTTCAGTGATCATACTGGTTTCCGGTAATGCAGCTTCCCTTAAGACTGTTTCAGAAGGTATATCTTCCACCGTTTCGTCAGTTCTGTTACTGACTGCTGTGGAAATACAGCTTCCCGCAAAAATAACCAATAAAGCCGCAGCAGTAATTCTTATAATATTATTACTGTCCGTGATCTTTACCGCCTTTCGGTTTTATTTCGCCGTGTGTGTAAGAATGTAATTTACAAACTTCTTATAAACATCAAGTGTGAAATGCATACCGTCCCTTGTAACATCATCAGGAAGCTTTCCTGATGCATCCTTGAGTTCTGAGTTTACGTCAACGTAATATACGTTTTTCTGATTTGCAAGTTCAAGAAGTCTTGCATTGAACTGGTCGATCTCTGAATTGAGGACCTTACCGTTTTCAACTGTATCGATATTTTCCTTCATCGTGCCTACAGGTGTGAGTGAAATGATGTAGATCTTTGAATCAGGAAGCTTTGTCTTGATATCGTCAACGAATGTGCCGTACGCCTCGATCATTGAATCGTTGTTGTACCATGCAACACCGTTGCTTCCGAGGAGTATGTAGATGTTTTCAGGTCTTACTTCCTCGATGGCTGTCATTACCTTTACAGGTTCGTCAAATCTTGTGTTCTTGACAGCTGTTTCGTTTATCTTGTCGATACGGAGTCCGACATCGGCAAATACGTTGTCTGAAGGAACAAGCTTGTAAACTGAAAGACCTGTTGTGATGGAGTCGCCGATAAACATACAGCTGTTAAGGTATGATTCCGGCTGAGCCTCTGACTCAGGTACAGGATTTGCATTTTCTGACTTGCTTTCTTCAATGTCGCTCATCTCCACGACCATGTTTCCTTCAGCATCAGTTACTGATGCGCCTTCGGAATCGGTCACTATTACCGGTTCCTGCTTCGGAGCGCCGCCGTTGTATGTCGGTGACGGCTTGGATGATATATCGAAATTATTTGCATAAATTAAAAAGCTAACTATTATACTTACCACATAAAACATTAAGATCAGTGATAATTTAAATGGATTGGACCTTTTTTTTCTTCTTGTTACAACGGTCCTTACTGGTCTGCTTTCAGGCATCGTCTGACTTCCTTCCCTTTAAAAATCATGCTAATATCAATTATACTATACCTCACGTGTTTTTTCAATATCCGCAAATGAATTTGAAAAAAAAATATAAGATAAATAGTTATTTTTGGAGATCCGACTTCGCCGGATCTCCGGTAGGGGTGGGGTTGCGGGGCGAAGCCCCGCTTTCTGCGCTGATTTATAAATAAATCAGCGCGGACAAAAAGGGGAGATCCTTTTATATGAATAAAGCAGTGCATATTATAGTAAACGAAAAATTTATTTTTCGTTTACTATTAGCCGATATGCAGGGAGCAAACGTAGTTTGCGGATCTGCAAGGCAATATAAATGAATTAATTATAGTGAACGTATAAATCT
>CADAPI010000272.1 GCA_902789705.1 uncultured Ruminococcus sp. | reverse complement strand
TAAGGAGTAATTCAATTGGCAAAATCAAAACTTTTAAGTATATCTGTACTGTGTATCGTATTTCTGTCTTCATGTTCCAGATCGACAAACGATGTTCCGGAACCTATAGAGATTTCTGTAAATGAGCACACTTATCAGTCTGCAATTACAGATGAACAGAAGACTGAGGCAGATCCGGAACTGTTTCCTGATCATCTTTCCGACGTTGAAAACGAATACATAACTGCTGACGCTGAAATCACTATGCCTTCAGACTATGATAAAGATACAGTCTTAAATACTTATCATTCCATTTATATGGAATGGGACAGTGAAAAGATCATAGCTGACCTCATGGAAAAAGGACTGATAAAGAGCGGATCTGTAACAGACAGAAAGGTATATGATCCTCATGAAAAAATAGCGGGAACTGAGAGAGTAAAATACCAGCTCGATGATGGTTCTGAAATTGTTTTTCAGTCCGGAGAGATCACGTTTACTTCAATGGAAAGCAAAGCTTCTTCCTTTGATAATGATTTGCGGAAATATTTAACTGATGAAAACAGGATCAATGCTGACTTAACAGATGATAATAATATCGCCGGAGCCATTGCTGCATCAGACGAAATACTGGAAGCTGCGGGTGTTTCTGATAAAGTTCTGAATCCTGATGTCTATGCGATAAAGAACAGCAAAGCTGAAAACAACGACGAAAACAGTGAAAATGGAAACGAAGAGATCTCTTCTGAAAATGATACATATATCGTGGTTTATCCGGTAGTGAACGGCGGTCTTCCATCTTCCGGAATAATAGAGAAAAAAGAAGACGAGGTCCTTGACTGTTCGGTGGTATACTTCATATATTCCGGCAATAAAATAACAGAGTTTAAGATCAACGGTATGATCAGAAGTTCAGCTGTCGCAGAAGAAGCACAGATACTCTCACCGGTTCACGCGTTCAACACCCTTTGCCGCAGCTATGAAGGCACTCATAAATGCAGTATAACGTCAATAGATCTTGTAACTGTAAACCGAATAGTATATAATACAGATTCAGTAGATATCACAACCGAACCAGTATGGATGCTATCCGGCGCATATACCGAAGCGAAATACTCAGGCCAGAATATTGTAACATATGTCAGTGCAGTATCCGGCGAGGTTATTCCTGTTTATCAGATAACTGAGTGATTTGTAAGTATGATTTTTAGTCATCGGTTATATGCTTTAAGTAAATGATAAAAACCTGGTATATCGAATAAAGATATATCAGGTTTTTCTATTAGCAAAATATAGCTGTGGTACCATTTTGCATTGACAATGGTGTTTATTATATGTTATAATCTATACAAATAAGGAATTCAACTCCCGAAATGTATAGAAATCAGGTGCTGATATGTATAAAAAAAGAGCAATTGAAGATAAAATTGAATATATGTCTAAGCATTTTCATGTAGTGCTTGTCTGCGGGGCAAGGCAGATAGGAAAAACTACTGTACTTAAGCATTTTGCGGATAAAAAAGGCGGGATAAACTATGTTACGCTTGATTATCCGAGAGTAAGACAACTGGCGAAAGAAGATCCTGAACTGTTTCTTCAGCAGTATCCTGCACCGCTTATAATCGATGAGATACAGTATGCACCGGAACTGTTTCCATATATCAAGATCAGAGTGGATGAAGCGCAGGAAAAAGGAATGTATTATCTTACCGGTTCGCAGATGTTTCACATGATGAACAGTGTAAGCGAATCTTTGTCCGGAAGAGCAGGGATCCTTTCGATGTATTCAATGTCCAGAGCTGAAACAGAGGATTATGAAAGCATTCCGTTTCTGCCTTCTTCAGTAAAGAATATCAGTTCTCAGGACAATATACGTTCTGTTTTTGAAATGATATTGCGCGGAAGTATGCCTGCTATGGTAACGGATCCGGAACTTGATCCTGAGAATTTTTACGGTTCCTATATGCAGACATATATTGAACGTGATATCCGTTATCTTATCAATGTAAAAGATGAAGGTAAATTTCTTAAGTTTATTTCGTGTGCTGCAGCAAGAACAGGACAGGAAGTGAATTTCGATGATATTTCAAAAGACGTTGGTATAGACAGAAAAACAGCTGATCAGTGGCTGTCTGTTCTTGTTTCATCCGGCCTTGTTTTTCTGCTGAACCCTTATTCCGGAAATACTGTAAAACGCATAGTTAAGCGCCCAAAGCTTTATTTTATGGACACAGGACTTGCGTGCTACCTCAGTATGTGGAACAATCCTCATGCACTTGAGATCTCGTCAATGGGCGGAGCGATGTTCGAAACATTTGTCATATCCGAGGTAATCAAAGGATATGTAAATGCCGGTATCGATGTACGAAGCAGATTGTATTACTATCGCGATAACAATGGCCGCGAGATAGATCTGATGATACTGGAAAATGGAAAAATCTATCCGGTTGAAATAAAAAAGAGTGCAGATCCGGGAAAAAATGCTCTGAAGAATTTCACTGTTCTTGATTCACTTTCGGAAGAGATTGGTGAAGGTGCGGTGATCTGCATGTCACCGATGGTGATTCCGCTTGATGAGAAAAATAAGATAGTTCCAATAAGGTGTATATGATAATTGATTTGCTTCAGTTAATGTGGTACAATAGAATTATTAAATTCAGAAGATTATATTAAACAAAAGATTCACACATGGTATCATAAACGTTAAATCACGCTTGTGGTACCATTTTGTATTCAAAGAAAGAAGGTACATTATGAACTACGAAATTAAAAAGGTAACAATCGACGACTACGATGCACTTTATGAACTTTGGAACAGTACTGAACAGAGTCGCCGTGCTCTGAATCCTGTTGATGATTCTCGTGAGGGTATAGAGAGATATTTAAAGCGAAATCCTGATACATGTTTTGCGGCTGTAAAGGATGGCAAAATAATCGGAGTAATCCTTACCGGACATGACGGACGCAGGGCTATCATTC
>CADAPI010000271.1 GCA_902789705.1 uncultured Ruminococcus sp. | reverse complement strand
CAAGCGTTTCATCGAAAATGAGCCGACACCCGAGAAAATGCCGCTTCTTTCCGATTTGCAGAAAGAACTGATGGCTGAGGGTGAAGTGGCTCTAAGGGTATCCAACTCGCTTGAAATGTTCGTAAACGGTTCTCAGAACCTGTTCAATCACAGGACAAATATTGATATGAGGAACAGGATCATCTGTTTCGATATCAAGGAGCTTGGAAACCAGCTTAAAAAGGTATGTATGCTCATAGTTCAGGATACGGTCTGGAACAGAGTATCTTCAAACCGTGAGAAAAAGAAGATCACACGATACTATATCGACGAGTTTCATCTTCTTCTGAAAGAAGAACAGACAGCAAAGTATTCCGTCGAGATCTGGAAGCGTTTCAGAAAATGGGGCGGCGTTCCAACCGGCATAACCCAAAACGTAAAAGACCTGTTACAGTCGAAGGAAGTCGAAAACATATTCGACAACAGCGACTTCGTGTATATGCTCAACCAGGCAGCCGGAGACAGGGATATTCTCGCAGAGAAGCTCCATATCTCAAAGGAGCAAATGAAGTACGTAACAAACACAGGTCCGGGCGAAGGGCTTATCCGTTATGACAAGGTGTTACTGCCTTTCACGGATCATTTCCCGACTAATACTAAAATATACAGTCTGATCAATACAAAGCCAAACGGATAAAAAAACCGCATCTCTACCATTTTTCTGTATCAGCTATTGTATCATTTGTATCAATTATTGTATCAACTGTATCATTTGAAATACTGCTATCTACATCAGAAAAAATGCTGTCATGAGCCGTGAACTTAACTGTAATATCCTCACCGATAATAATGTTGATGTTATGATTGGTACCATGATTAGTACCATTGGTGTCATGAACGGTACCGTTATAGTACCATCAATGCGAAAGGAGAAATGCTATTGAGCTTACAGAAAAAAGAAAACGACCTACGGAAAGCACAGGAACGGCTTGATAAGGTTAATAAGCGGTCAAAGCAGTTTCAGATAGATTTTCGCCGTGAGCAGAACAGAAACGGCAGGTTCCGGACAAGACCGCATATCATACGGGGCTATAAGGATTATCACGGCAATAACCGTGGGCTGATACATAAAACAGTCAATCTCAGATACCGTATAAAGGGCGACAAACCGTCATTAACACGGTATATAAACAGTCTGGAACCTACTACGTTCAAAGGAAAAGCCGGCAAAGGAGCGGCAAAGGCAGTAAACTTCGTCGCTCATGATGTGGGGCGGACTGCGGTCGATACTGCACTTGCCGCTGAGACTGTCACATTAAAGACGGCTGATGCAGCCGGACGTGAACTGACTAACAAGCTCAGACAGAAATATACCCGTGAGGCTGTTGATGACTATCACCGTGGTGTGTTCCTTATGGGACGAACTTCGGTCGATGCGGTAAAAGGTGTCCGCAGACATCTGAAAACAAAGAAGCAGTATAAGATCGAGAAAGCAAAGCTAAAGCTTCAAAGAGCCGATAACAGGCTGTACAAATCGAAGACACATAAGCCGAAAATGGCTGAAACGAAGGCAGGCCTGAAAAATGCAAAGGCAGAATATAAGAGCCGTATAGTCACCGACCGGAACAACAGGTATCGCAGAGCTTTTAACAAACGTCGCTTACAGGCGTACAAACAAACCAAGCGTGAACTGAAATTCGGGCGTAAGCAGCTGAAAACGGAATGGAAGAACCGCAGCAAGGAATACCGCAATCAGAAAAAGATCGCTAAGGATTCATCACCGGGACTTCTTGTATTAAAGCCTGTTTCATATACGGCGGGACGCATGAAGGCCTGTTTCATATACGGCGGGACGCATGAAGGCTTCGGCATGGCAGAAAGCTATCAACGAAGACCAGGACAATGACTTCCTTCATGCAGCCGATTCAGCCAAACGGCGTATTATTGAGCCTGCTAAGGATAAAGTAAGCAAACCTCAGCGGTTACAGCGTGAGGAAAAGAAGCGTGACACTCTTCATGACAGAAAGCTCAAATCGGAAGAAAAGCTGAAAAAGCAGGACAGCAGACTGAAAGCAGAAAAAGTCTTTCAGTGATCTTGTAAAGAATGCTTTCAGGTTCGTAAAGAACGTTTACGAGCAGGAAGTGAAGAAGTTCTTTGCCGTGATAGCGATTCCTGTACTTATCATTTTTCTTGTGTTCGCCTTTATTCTTATGGTGTTCACTTCAATTTTCTCGCAGGGCGGGTTCACGCTTGGTACGTATGCTTCACAGGACTATGACCTTAGTGAAGCAGAAAAGTATTACACGAAACTTGCCTATGACATGAATGAGAAGATCAGAAAGGTCAGTGATACCTCAGACTGGAAAAAGGGACTTGCGGACTTCGGTGCAAACAAGAGAGACCTGAAGGACAAGCCTGATAACTGGGTATGGGGCAGATCATCAGTTTACGACTGGGATCCTGTCTATGACTTTGACTGCTACAAGCTGTGGAGCTTCTTATGTGCTTATTACTACGACTTCGATGCAGCAGACAACGGCGATATCAAGTACTGGAAATTCAAAAATGATACGAAAACTCTTCTCGAAGAGCTGTTCAATGCAGAATATGAGTTTGTGTACTGGTATGACAACAAATCACGTTGGGAAGAATTGTCCCCTTACAATTACTGGGGCGGCGGAAATGCTTCGACAGGATCTTATTACCGTGCCGACAAGGAAGCATATACCTACGACAGTGAACCGTACAAGTACCGTTTTAAACCGCAGGCTATAACATCTGAACTGTCGCAGTATGAGGACGGTGAAGGATTTATCTGTATCAATTCTGATTACCGTGTGCTTGATCCGCATGAAGAGTATAAGGAAACAGGCTTCTATATAATGGATCACCGCTGGTATTCAGGTTCAAGTGAGCCTTTCTACTATCATGATCCATCGACAGGACAGTTCTATTTTATGCAGGGTTCAGACCGTCATAACCGTACTTTCTGGGGATGGGGCGGCGACGATGCATGGTTCCTTGTATCTCCGGACGATACGCATATCTGGAACAGCGGACTTAATGATGTCTGCATGTACGGATATTATGAGAAATACAGGTGGAAGACCGACTGCAATCTCTACTACAACGTAAGGCAGAAGAAGACCTTCGATGAGGTCATCGAAGAAAAGCTCGGCAGTATGTCAAAGCACGATGAACGCCTTGCTTACTATAATCTGCTTGTAGGCAATGACAGCAGTGCCGCCAGCCTGTACGGAAATCACAAAACGCTTCATAATCTTCTTCCGGGTGAAACTTTCAGAGCCTATACGCTTAAACAGGGCTTTGGCTATGAAATGAACGGCTGGAACACAGACAGCAGCGGACTCTATCAGGGCATAAAGCTATTCTGTACGAATGGCGAGAAGCTTACTGCTCCGTTTGACTGCAAGATAACAGAAGTCGATACGGCAGACAACAAGATCAAGCTCCGTAAAGATGACGTGGAGTACTGGTATGACGGTACCGGCGGAACTAAACGTGATACCGAAGTTACCATTTCAAATGCCGTACTTATCGGTTCATTTAAAAAGGGAGACAAGCTGAAACTCGGAGAAGAATTTGCAAAAACAACAGCCGGAAACGTGAACTTTCATGTTTATCTGGATACTGACGGTTACGGCTGGGACTACATTGATCCTCAGCTTGTGCTGTATTAAAGAGGTGGATATATGGAGAGAATTGATAAGAAAATAGCTGAAAACCATCAGCGTCAGGAGTTCCTGCGAAAGCGTATGCAGTCCGATAAGGACGAGCTTTTACGACTTGAATCGGAAGCGAGGGTGCTTGAACACTCCAAACTCGCTGCGGTTTTCAGCTGTGAGATCAAAGACGTTAATACCCTTGTGACGAAGGAACACGATCAGCTTGCCCGTATGCGTTCACAGGGAATTACCGACGAAATGCTTGAAGCTCTTGCCAGTGGCGAGATCAAGATAGAAAAACATAATTATGGAGGAAACTCATGAAAAGAAAGATTTTTAGTGCCGTTCTTGCGGCAATGATGCTTGCATCAGCAAGTGTGGGAGTTACAGCTTCGGCAGCAGAAGCAGCTTCATCTGCTGAGACCACATCAGAAACTGAAAAAGCTAATGCAGAAAACGAAGCAGAACAGCCGGAAGAACCGTCTGAAACAACTGCTTCCGTAACTGACGGAGCGGATAAAGCTTCCGCAGATGATATGGAGAAATTCCGTGAAGTGATGGGAGAGCTTGCAGAAGCAGGAACAACAGACGTTGAACCTGACTTCTACGATGATCCTTATTACGATACCGACGGCAATGCAACACTTATTCGCTCTGAAAAGATCATCTACAACACCGAAGAGATGCAGTTTATCGCTGTCACCACAAAGGACGGTCATGTTTTCTATGTGCTGATAAACTATTCGGCAAAGAACGGAGAGGACAATGTATATTTCCTCAACCGAGTTGATGACTATGACCTCTACGCACTTCTTTATGCCGGCAAGGAAGACGAAGAAAGTGATATCACTCCCGAACAGGCTCTTGAAGCAGCGGAAGCAGCCAACGGCAGAGTAAAGACAGGTGATGCTCCTGCCGTAACTGAGGAAACTGTATCTTCTGAGGAAGATACTACGGAAACAGAAGCACCTGTACAGAACGGTATGAACAAAAACGGTATCCGCCTTGTTGTCGGTCTGATAGGTATTCTCGGTCTTGGCGGTGCGTTCCTTTTCCTTAACAAGAAAAAGGGCAGCAGTAAGAAATCTTCATTCGAGCCTGAAGAAGAGGAAGAAGAGACAGAGATCAACGAAGACGACGAATACAACTTCTATGACAATAAGGAAGACGATGAGGACTGATACGCTCCTGATCTGAACGTAACGGATATACAGAACAAAAGAAAAAAAGACAACAGAATATAAACAACAAAACAGAATAAAGACAATGAGAAAGAGAGAATTTGTCTTAATGAAGGTACTTAGTTTATTTGACGGCATTTCCTGTGGGAGGCTGGCACTTGAACGTGCCGGACTGCCTGTGGAG
>CADAPI010000270.1 GCA_902789705.1 uncultured Ruminococcus sp. | reverse complement strand
CCCTGTGTTCCTGGGGCGAAAAAACTGTTGAACTTCTTGACAGCCGGAAACTCATAGATCTTGAAAAAGCGATTGATGTCTCGTTACCGGGCGGAGCAGCGATTTTTGAGGATGAGGGAAACGATTCCGATACTGAACAGGACGGTTCACAGAATTCATCTTCAAAGCTGCTTGTGGTTACCGTGCACGGCGAACAGATAACCTACAATCAGAAATCTGTTTCCGGTGCAGATGAACTTGCAAAAAAGGTAAGCATGGATCTGAAAGACGGAATGAAGATAAGTCTTGTGGATGACTACGCAGAAGCGCATGTTTACCGCGATGTACTGAAAGCACTGAAATCGATACGATCAGAACATGATTTCGCACTTTCATTTGAATAAAACGGAGGACAGGCTATGATCAGAAATAAACATAATATTCTGGCTGTGATAATACTGCTTGTCACTGCCATTTCTCTAAGCAGTTTCACTTTATTCAACTCATCGGTTGAGATAGATACATCGGCAAACCGTGTTTACAGATATATAACTGTCGATGCACTTCTTAATGATTTTTCCCGTGACAGCAAATCTGCTCAGGCGAAGTACAATAACCAGTTCGTTCTTCTGTCCGGACTATTCGAAAGCTCTGACAACAAAGGATTGTCTGTAATGGACGAAGACTACAGAGCGATTAAATGTACCTTCGATAAAAACAAGTCGTTTAATGTGAAATACTCTTTCAAGGATAAGGTCGCAGTTTACGGAAGAGTTAGCTGTACGCTTGGAAAACCTGAACTTACAGAAGTACGAAAAGTCATCGACGCTCCTGTTGTCAGATCATCCGAGATCTACTACACCCTTGACGGAACATCTTTCGACAAAACAGCTTCGACGGAAAGAACACTTGGCGGCGGCAGAGTAAAATACTATATTCCATCCGGATGGAAAAAGATCGAGGCTGATATAGCTAAAAACGATCTTGGAATAATCGAAGGATATCAGTACGTACTCAACAAAACTCCTGGCAATACCAGCGAAGTACCGGAATCACTGTTTGTCTGCTACTTTGACAAAGATCTTCTGAAAACAACATCAGACATAAAAAGCACTGAACAGGTAGAAAAGGCGATCATAGGCAACATTAACCCAGATGAAAAGATCGGTTCCTTCCCTTCCGCAAACATTACCACATATTACGGCGCAAGGTATCAGTACTACAGCGGCAAGTACCAGCGCGGAGCCGGTCAGGCATACAGAACGGAATATGTCTTCCTGCCGGACGGCGAAAACGGAATTCTGATGTTCCTCTACCTTTACCCGAATGATAATAAATATCTTTCTGAAGTAATACTCACTACAAGATTTACTGAAATTGGTTCATAAAAACAGAACGCCCTGAAAGAACGTAAAAACGTAATCTTTCAGGGCGTTTACTTTGTTTTGATCTTCAGGTCTGATTATCCCGGTACTTATAATCAGAAAAATTCTCTTGCATAGAACAGAAGATCAGCGTTTTTATCTTTATCTGTCCCTTTATTGTATTCTTTCGTCATTTCTGGGTCCTCATATTCGCCGGTAATCACCCTGTCTCCGAACTCAACCCGCTGGATCCCGTCCCCTTTTACACCCCGGACGGAAACTGTATATTCGTTTTTCATTCCAGGATTGACAAGTGCTGTAATTGTACGAAGATCATCCGTATTCATATGATCATACATCTGTTTTAAGACAAGATCTTTATGAGTTTTATATTTACACTTCATTGTAAACAGCTCATCCTTCTTAATAAGCGAAACAGATCTGACAGAAAGCTCATTGATAATAAGAGTATCCGGATCAAGTGATATTTCAAGTAAAACTTTGTCGCCATCCTTATATTCATTGTCGAATTCATCAAGAAACATTTTGCTGACATCGTCACTGATCTCAGCTGTTATAATTTCTTTTTTCCCTTTTTTGCGGATATCGGTTATCATGAAGTAATCCATCATGTCATTCATAAAAAACTGATTCTCGTAAAGATCAACCGGTTCATAGGAAAACATCGTAGAATATTCGCCTGAGTCAAGCTGGCATAATCTGTCGCCGATCTGGCCTTCGGCATAGGTAAGAGCTCCTAATCCTCTGAAATCGTGGTCTGCATAAAGATCATACGTCTTCAGCCCGTATCTGACATTAGTGTTTACACTGTCATATACAGAAAGAATATTTGCAAGGCGGTTGGCTTCAACTATATCTTTCATCGTGATTTCATCATCTTTTTCCGGAGCATCACTGCAGAAAAATTCAATATTCTTTAAGATATCGTCTGCACTTTCGCGGTTTTCTCTGTAAAAATCATTATCGAAGTAAAGCGAAACTTTGCAGACAACACCTTGTCCGAGATCTAAAAAGTAATTCTCGTAATAGTTGCCTTCAAAATCAACTGAAATATGATGAATTGCCTCTTTTCCATAAAGATCCGTAGTCTCGTTTTTTATGAAATCAAAATTCTGATTTTTGTAATATGCTCTGGATTCACCGGCCATATAAACAGCCGAAGCATATTCTCCGCTGTCATCTGCTTCAACAGCGATCCTTGTAAAGCTGCTGTTATTGTTCCCCAGCAGTATAAAATTCTCCTCCGGCTCAGAGTTGTTTACATACCAGTCGCCATTTGCAGTGACTTTAAAATACTTAAATTCACTGTTCTGACCATTATCGGATGATGCGCGAGCATCGGTCACATCAGGTTCGGATAATTCATCATTTTGTGTCTGCTCATTATCCATATCAGTTTCAGTTGTTTCTTCAGAAATTAAAGCGGCATCGTCATCAGCGATATTGCTTTTATCCATAATCGGACCGCATCCTGCAAGCGAAAGTGATGCTGCAAGTACAGTGCATATTAATTTACGTTTCATTTCTCTGTTCTCCCTTTTTGGCCTATCTGGTAAAGATCATATTTCTTTTAAGCTATTGACTTTTACCTGCTGTTTATGATATAATATTCCAAGTGCTTTTCAAAAAGTATATATAATTCTGGGGC
>CADAPI010000269.1 GCA_902789705.1 uncultured Ruminococcus sp. | reverse complement strand
TTTTCCTTTGTAAGTCTGTCGGCATCGTAACGGTTGAGAATACGGATATTCTCAAGAGAGCTTAGCCTGAGAGCTGTTCTTACATCGCTGAGAACTGATTTTGCTTCTACAGCAAATTCTGGTTTCTTTTCAACATAGATTCTAAATACAGACATGTTAAACTCCATTTCTCCGCATCCGGCTGCGTTTTTCAAAGTCACCTGCAGCAGACAGCGGAAATTTTATTTTATTGCCTTCGCACACCGGCATATTACCTTTGCCGAGTGCACACCGGCTGAAAGTAAACGGTGAACGGATCACCCGTTTACTCTTTCGGTTCCGCAGGGACTTTTTCGCCGATGCAGAATCCGTTCATAGACTCTTTTATTTTAACATAAAAAATGCTGTTGCGCAAACTTTTTATTGAGGGTTCTCTTTTAATTTTAACTAATGTATAATTTGGGCTGTATCCCCTGTGAAAACTTGTGCAGTTTTCTTTTTCAAACAGCACCGGTACAGTTTTGCCCACCTGTGCCTTCAGAAATTCACGTTCAAGTTCATGTCCGAGCTCAGTCATCCGCGCCGCGCGTTCGTTTTTTATGCTGCCGTTTATCTGGTCAGGCATAGCCGCTGCCTTTGTGCCGGAACGCGGGGAGTAGGGGAAGACATGTATTTTGCTGAAGGCCGTCTTTTTCACGAATTCCATGCTTTCTTCAAAGTCTTCCTCGGTTTCGCCCGGAAAACCGACCATGACGTCAGTTGTAACGGCTGCATCGGGAAAAATATTTCTTATTGATGAGACAAGTCTGGTGTATTCAGCAGTATTGTATTTTCTGTTCATCGCCTTAAGAGTCCTGTCACATCCGCTCTGAAGTGAAAGATGGAACTGGGGACAGAAACTTTCAATGTTTTTAAGTCTCAGCAGGTCATCGCCGGAGATCATCTCAGGTTCGAGAGAACCAAGTCTTATACGCTTTACACCCTGCACACGGCTTACCGCCTCAACGGCATCGGTAAGGGTAAGTCCGGCTTCAGCACCGTAGAATGCAAGATTTATTCCCACTAAAACTATTTCCTGGTATCCGTTCGAAACAAGCCCATTTACCTCGGAAATTATATCTTCCAGGGGCTTTGATCTGATACGTCCGCGCGCATATGGGATTATGCAGTATGAGCAGAACTGATTGCATCCGTCTTCGATCTTTATGAAACCGCGTGTCTTCCTTTCACTGGAACTGTACGACATTTTCTCGAACGCTTCATGTCCTGTGTAGCAGTGAAGGTCGGTGATCTGCTTTCTTTCCCGTGATCCCAGGGCATTCAGGGTGAGCTTTACTATCTCCGAACGGTCACGTGTACCGGTTATTATATCAGCCTCTGTGAGTTTTTTTGCTTCCTCTTCAAAAGCCTGAGGATAGCATCCGGTAAGAACAATGACTGAATCCGGATTTTCATGCCGGAGTTTTCTGAGGGACTGCTTTACTTTTTTGTCGCTTGCCGAAGTGACTGTACAGGAATTGATGACGATAACATCGCAGCCTTCTGCAGTGTCAGAGACCGTGAAGCCGTTTTCTGTAAAAGTTCTGGCTATGCATTCGGTCTCATAGCAGTTTACCTTGCATCCGAACGTAACGAAAAATACTTTCAAAAAGAGTGTCTCCTTTTTCAATAACTGGTCTGGTGTGAACAATAATTCAATTATACTATTCACACAAAAAAATTTCAATGACTTGACTATTATTATTTTTAGGTGTATCATTTATCAGTAGCGTTCTGACTGAACGGTACTTTTTATGCGCCGGTGAAGGCGTTCAAAAACGGACGGAGGGTATTTTGATGTATTCAGAAAATGTACTTTTATCAGGTGTTGCAGAAGTCAAGAAGTTTGTTGACGTTGTTTCAAAATATGATTTCAATATAGAACTCGTTTCAGGAAAATATGTAGTTGATGCCAAGTCCATCATGGGTATTTTCAGTCTTGATCTTGAAAAGCCGGTACACATGAACGCAGATACAGATGATGAAGGATTCAAGGCCGCAGTTGCTCCTTTTATCGCTTCAAAATGATCCTGCTTTAATACGCACAGGCAGACATTATGAATGATCTGCCTGTGCTTTTGTTTGTGTATTTTTTCTTGTAAGAAATGACGTTAATTGTAGTGCTGTAACAGTAGTAAAACTTACAGTTCCCACAAATTTCCGAGAGAATAATAGTGAAAATGTTCAAAGAAATTGAGAGACTATTGTTGGGTTTATATAATAATACGTAATCGGCTTGCAAAAAATCACATAATATAGTAAAATTGATATAAGGTAAGTAAATATTTTATGGAGGTCCATATACTATGACACTTAAGTTAAATGCAAAGTATCTTGAAAGTTTCGTTGGCAGCGATGAAATGACAGGGATCAAGCCTCAGGTCGACAAGGCTGTTGAACTTCTCCACAGCAAGACTGGCCTCGGAAACGACTTTTTAGGCTGGCTCAGTCTTCCTACAGACTACGACAAGGAAGAATTCGCAAGAATCAAGGCTGCTGCTGAAAAAATAAAGAAGAATTCAGATGTTCTCATCGTTATCGGTATCGGCGGTTCATACCTCGGTGCAAGAGCTGTAATGGAACTTATCAAGTCTCCGTTCTACAACAATCTTAAAAAGGATACACCTGATATCTACTTTGTAGGAAACAACATCAATCCTACATACCTTAACAAAGTTATCTCTATCTGCAAGGACAAGGATTTCTCAGTAAATGTTATCTCAAAGTCAGGTACAACAACTGAACCTGCTCTTGCTTTCAGAGTATTCAGAAAAATGGTAATCGACAAGTACGGTAAGGAAGGTGCAAAGGAAAGAATCTTCTGCACAACAGACAGAGCAAAGGGAACACTCAAGTCACTTGCTGATACAGAAGGCTATGAAACATTCGTAGTACCTGATGACGTTGGCGGCAGATTCTCAGTTCTCACAGCAGTAGGTCTTCTTCCTATCGCTGCAGCAGGATGCGACATCGACGCTCTCATGAAGGGTGCAGCAGCTGCCCAG
>CADAPI010000268.1 GCA_902789705.1 uncultured Ruminococcus sp. | reverse complement strand
ACTCTTCCTGAAACAACACCTGCTGAAACAACATCAGTAACAAAGCTCACTGCAAAGAGCATCTCTTCAACACCAAGCACAGGTGACGGCAGAAGCACAGCAGTCGCTATGATATTCATGGCAGGATCTGCACTTTCAATGGCCTTTGCTTTAAAGAGAAAGAATAAGTAATAACAAAAACGTTTCCGGATCAGTTCCGGATTCGTAAATGAAATTGTCCCGCCGGGTACCGATATCCGGCGGGATTTTTTTGCATAAATCCTATTGACAAAGTAACATTACGGTGATATAATTAACACATACGAAACCGTTGACGCGGAGATAAAGCTAGTTATGCTTCTACAGAGAGTCCGGATAAGCTGAGAGCCGGATGAAAAACAGGTTAGCAAATGGACCGCTGAGGGCGCAGTCAAATGGATCATCTGATCCAGAGTATTCGGCGACGTTACGATGTGCGTTAATCATCAGGGATATGATAGTATCCTGTTAAGTGCGCAGCATAAGGCTGTGAATCAAGGTGGTACCGCGGATAATTTATTCGTCCTTGACAGATTTTTAACGAGTCTGTCAAGGACGTTTTTGTTTTTGCAGACAAAAGATTTTCGGAGGTGCTTTTCAATGAATTTTTTACCTGATTTTGAAACTGTGAAAGGCTATGCTCAGAGCGGAAAGTACGACATTGTTCCGGTAAGCCTTGAGATCCTTTCAGACATTTGCACGCCTATCGAGGCGATAAAAAAGCTCAAGAGTATTTCCACTCACTGCTACATGCTCGAATCAGTAGCGGAAAAGGAAAAGTGGGGACGCTACACATTTTTGGGATTTGACCCTAAGCTTACGATCACAGCATCCGGCGAAGATCTTACAATCGGAGATGTGAAGATGAAGACCGATGATCCGGCTGTTCAGATAAGACAGGTGCTTTCAAACTACAGAAGCCCGAAACTTGATTATCTTCCTTCATTCACAGGCGGTCTTACCGGTTATTTCTCATACGACTTCCTTTCATACAGGGAAAAGACACTGAGGATAGATACCGAAGATACTGAAAACTTCAAGGACGTTGACCTTATGCTTTTTGACAAGGTCATCGCATTTGACAACTTCCGTCAGAAGATAATCCTAATCGCAAACATGCGCCTTGAGGAAGGCGAGGCAGGATACAACAAGGCGAAACTTGAGATCCGTCAGATGGCTGATATCCTTAAAAACGGCACACCGAAAAATGAGCCGGCAGGTCATTTAAAGAGCGAAGTTACACCGCTTTTCAATCAGGAACAGTACTGTGAAATGGTCGAAAAGGCAAAGCGCCACATTTTTGAGGGTGACATTTTCCAGATAGTTCTTTCCAACCGCTTAAGTGCCGAATACGAAGGAAGCCTTCTCAATGCTTACCGTGTACTCAGAACGATAAATCCTTCACCGTACATGTTCTACTTCTCAGGAACAGACGTTGAAATAGCAGGTGCTTCACCTGAAACTCTCGTAAAGCTTGAAAACGGTGTGCTTCACACATTCCCGCTTGCAGGCACACGCCCGAGAGGAAAGACCGATGCCGAAGACAAGGCACTTGAAGCTGATCTTCTTGCCGATGAAAAGGAGCTTGCCGAACACAACATGCTCGTTGATCTCGGAAGAAACGACCTCGGCAGAATAAGCAAATTCGGTACTGTCGAAGTTGAAAAGCTTCACAGCATTGAACGCTACTCACATGTAATGCACATCGGTTCAACAGTCCGCGGCGAGATACGAGATGAATTCGACGGACTGGATGCGGTAAGCTCAGTTCTTCCGGCAGGAACTCTTTCAGGTGCTCCGAAGATCCGTGCCTGCGAACTCATTGCAGAACTTGAAAACAACAAGCGCGGCATCTACGGCGGCGCGATCGGATATATCGACTTTACCGGAAATCTTGATACGTGCATCGCAATACGTATCGCGTACAAGAAAAACGGCAAGGTGTTTGTAAGAAGCGGTGCGGGCATCGTTGCCGATTCAGTACCGGAAAAGGAATATCAGGAGAGCATAAACAAGGCAGCGGCCGTTGTTAATGCACTTAAGCTTGCAGAGGAGGAAGAATTATGATACTTCTCATTGACAACTACGACAGCTTTTCATACAATCTTTATCAGCTCATCGGCGAGATCGAGCCAGATATTAAGGTGATCAGAAACGATGAAATGACAGTGGCACAGATCGAAAAACTCGCTCCTGACCACATCATCCTTTCGCCGGGACCGGGACGACCGGAAGATGCCGGCGTTATAATCGAAGCGGCAAAGACGGTCTGCAGAAAAATACCGACACTCGGTGTATGCCTCGGACATCAGGCGATATGTGCGGCATACGGCGCAACGGTAACATACGCAAAGGAACTCATGCACGGCAAGCAGAGCGTAATAAATTTCATGAACAACAGCCCGCTTTTCCGTGGAATAGACGAAGGTGCCCCGGTAGCCCGCTATCATTCACTCGCCGCAGATCCTGCCACAATGCCTGACTGCCTCGAAGTTACAGCCCTTGCAGACGACGGCGAGGTAATGGCAGTAAGACATAAGGAATACCCGATATTCGGCGTCCAGTTCCACCCGGAATCCATAATGACTCCCGACGGAAAAATAATGCTGAAAAACTTTATCGAAATAAAAAAGTAATGACGTGAAGGATTCCACTTCCAAAAGAGAGTACGCTTTTTCTCAGGGGCCGGAGTACAAATTCCCGGCGAGCATTTTATGCAGTTTCTCTGAATTGGCGGGGCGAGGGGGCGAAGCCCCCTCATCCTTAGCCCCCTCCCTCCGGGAGGGGGGTGGGCAAACCAACTTAACAGAAAGTATTTGAGGTGTAAAAAATGATCAAAGAAGCAATCGTAAAGATAGTAAATAAAGAAGACCTTACCTACGATGAGGCATATACAGTAATTTCCGAGATAATGTCCGGCCAGACTACTCCTACACAGAATGCGGCATTTCTCTCAGCTCTTTCAACCAGACGATCTTTTCGAGATCGTAGGTACCGGCGGCGACAACTCAAACAGCTTCAACATTTCCACTACTTCAGCAATGGTCATCGCTGCTTCAGGAGTACTCGTTTCCAAGCACGGCAACCGTGCGGCTTCATCAAAGTCCGGTACAGCTGACTGTCTTGAAGCTCTCGGCGTGAACATCGCTCTTGATACTGACAAGTGCCGTGAACTTCTCGATAAGGCAGGTTTCTGCTTCTTCTTTGCACAGAAGTACCACACATCAATGAAGTACGTTGCTCCTATAAGAAAGGAACTCGGTTTCCGTACCGTATTCAACATCCTCGGACCTCTTACCAATCCAGCCTGCCCGAAGCACCATCTTCTCGGTGTTTACGACAGCATTCTTCTCGAACCTGTTGCTGAGGTTCTCATGAAACTCGGTTCAAAGAACGGTATGGTCGTTTTCGGAACAGAAAAACTTGACGAGATCTCACTCAGCGCTCCTACAAAGGTCTGCGAATACAAGGACGGCTGGATGAAGAACTACGTTATCACACCGGAACAGTTCGGCTTCGAACGCTGCAGCAAGGAAGATCTTCTCGGCGGCGATCCTGCAGAAAATGCGGCTATAACACGCGGCATCCTTTCAGGCGAGATAAAGGGACACAAGAGAAATGCAGTTTTACTCAATGCCGGTGCCGGTATTTACATCGGCGGAAAGGCTGCTTCTATGGAGGAAGGCGTAAAGCTCGCGGCAGAACTTATCGATTCCGGCAAGGCTCTTGCAGTTCTCGAAAAGGTGAAGGAAATTTCAAACAGCTAAGGAGCGGGACATGACTATTCTCGACGAACTTGCTTACCATGCGGAAGAACGTGTGGCTGAAGCAAAGAAAATACATTCTTTCGAAGAAGTGAAGGAAAAGGCTCTTTCGCTTCCGAAGGGAAATTTTGAATTTGAAAAGGTACTTAAGAAGGATGATATAGCATTCATCTGCGAATGCAAGAAGGCATCTCCTTCAAAGGGCGTAATTGCGGAGGATTTTCCGTATCTTAAAATAGCGAAGGAATACGAGGCTGCCGGTGCCGACTGCATTTCAGTTCTCACCGAACCAAAGTGGTTTTTAGGCAGTGACGATTATCTCCGCGAGATAACAGCAAACGTGAATATTCCGTGCATCCGCAAGGATTTTACAGTGGATCCGTACATGATCTATGAAGCAAAGCTTCTCGGTGCGAAGGCAGTGCTCCTCATCTGTTCCATTCTTTCCGAAGAACAGATACGTGAATATATCGGCATTTGCGATGAACTCGGAATTTCAGCCCTTGTTGAAACACACGATGAAAACGAGATCGCCATGGCGGTACGCTGCGGTGCAAGACTTATCGGTGTAAATAACCGTAACCTGAAGGATTTTTCAGTCGATACGGGCAACAGCCGCAGAATGCGTGAGCTTGTTCCCGAAAACATCATCTTTGTTTCCGAGAGCGGTGTAAAAACGGCCGAAGATATATCAGAACTCAGAAAATCAGGCGTAAATGCCGTTCTCATCGGTGAAACACTTATGAAGGCAGAAGACAAGAAGGCGAAGCTTGCGGAATTAAAGGGTGGAAAATGAGTACGAAAATAAAAATGTGCGGACTTTCAAGACCTGAAGATATCGCATTTGCAAATGAAGTAAGACCTGACTACATAGGTTTTGTTTTTGCGAAGAAAAGCAGCCGTTACGTAACACCGGAAAAGGCGGCAGAGCTTGCAGCAAAGCTTGATAAAAGTATTGTACCGGTTGGAGTTTTCGTTGACTCG
>CADAPI010000267.1 GCA_902789705.1 uncultured Ruminococcus sp. | reverse complement strand
GGCGAGTTAAAAAAAGAAGGACAAGGAAAGGCAACATCATATTACAGAATAAAATAAATGTAAGGTATTATTATTCGGCCCGCAGGGGTGAAGACTACCTTTATACAGAGCAAACGGGAGCACCGGTTTTTTTCACCGGTGCTCCCGCTTGTTTTATTTATTCAGAGTAATCCTAAGGATGAAAATTGCTGAATATCAGAATGATGTTATCTTCTTTGAAAGATACTGTCTGAGACTTGCAAGATCGGCGACAGATATTTCAGAGTCATTATCTACATCTGCATTTACCTTCTGACGTTCTGATAGCTCTACATCTCCTACCAGTGCAAGTGAAAGCATAGTAAAATCACTTACATCGATTACGCCATCTGTGTTTACATCGCCGTAAAGCCACTGCGGTGCTATAGTAGGACATACAGTCGAATCTGTTGGACTTACCGTAGGAGGAAGTGTTGGTTCTGTCGTCGGGCGTACCATTGTCGGTTCCACCGTCGGCAGACGGGTTGGGTCAATTGTTGGTTTTACCGTCGGTGTACGGGTCGGTTCTACAGTCGGCAGACGAGTTGGGTCAGTTGTCGGATCCAGTATCTGTGTCGGATTTACTGTCGGCAGACGGGTTGGCTCAATTGTCGGAACTACCGTCGGTGGACGAGTCGGTTCTACAGTCGGCCACAGTGTAGGAGTCGGAAATTCACCGGCATTTTCGGTAGTTACCTTTTCTGTATCTGCAGGAACTGTAACGACAGGCTCAGTAACAGGCACGATTGTCTGAACATCAGTTTCTTCCGTTACCGGCTGTAATGTGATCTCAGATCTGCCCTGAGTGACCACAGTCTTTTCCCCGGAACTGCCGCCTCCTGATGGTGTTTCTGTTTTTGCAGGAACTGTCACTGCATACGGAGTACTGCTTTCATATCCGGATTCCGTATAAGATGTTTCCGTATCCATAACAGCTGAACCTGTTTCCGGTGAATATGAGACTTCCGTTTTTATTTCGGTTATTGCAGCATCAGTTTCAAAAGATTCGGTTTCAGTAACTGTATCAGTAACAACTACGCCGTTATCTATCTCAGGATCAAGCATCTGATTTACTGAATTGTGAAAATGCAGGCAGGTACACAAAGCAATGACGGCAGCTGATGCCGGCGCAATTATATATACAGGCTTTATGCTTCTGGTTTCCGGTTCATATGTCTCCGCTTCTGCTATGAATTTATCGTCGATCTTCCATATAGCATTTCTCAGCTGCTCCGCATTCATTGTTATCCCACCCTTCCTTTAAGATATTCCTTCAGCTGCATTCTTGTTCGTGAAAGTATTTTCATTACATTATCTTCGGTCATTGAACAGTGTCCGGCAATATCTGCTATGCTGTCAAGATACCAGTATCTTCTGACAAATATGTACCGTCTGTCTTTTTTCAGCGATTCAAGGAATTCATTGATAGCATTTACAACTTCCGATTCATCAAATTTATCTTCAACACTGCTGTTTCCGTCAACACATTCTTCCAGTTCTTCAGTGGAAAAACTGATATCCTTCTTTCTTTTGCTGTTATTATTGAATCTTAATTTGTTAAGCGAATGATTCCTTACGATCTTGAACAGAAAAGAAGATAGAAATTTCGGTCTTTCCGGAGGCATCAGATTCCATGCTGTCAGATATGTATCGTTCAGGCATTCTTCTGCATCTGAGATATCGTTCAGAACAGATCTCGCCACATATATGCATCTGCTTCTGTATTTTTTATCAGTTTCCGTTATCGCACTTTCTGAACGTTCCCAGTACAGGTCAATTATTTTTTCATCTTCCAGAACCATTCACCTCCATTATTCCTGTATATCCGACGCGTTTTTGGTGATACAGGTGCGTCAAAACCACACCTGTATCTGCTTTACATCAAAAACTCTGTACCGCCGTTTATTACCTTTTTCCCTGTAAATACGCACTTACGCTGTCCACTTCTTTATCTGTGATCACAACGTTTATCTTTTCACTGCTCATTTCTGAGTCTTTGTCCAGTTCAATAAAGATAGCCCAGCCTTTTTTTTTTTTTTTTACATTACGCTGTTTTAAACGTGTTATTTTTATTTTCTGACTATCGACATAAGTAACCTCATGACCAAAATCCAGATATGGCTCCTTCAGAAGAACCATAACAAGATTATGATTTTCAAACCATTCCGCATCATAGTTTGCTTCATCATTAAGCCTTATCATTTTATCCTGATTCTGTTCCAGATATTCATTAAGCTCTTTCTCTGAAGTGAAAACCTCAGTCTGCGGACCGATGATCCGATTACTTGCCGTACAGTAATTTACGCTGAACTCATATCCATCGGCAGAAGGATCTTTCACTGGTTCTGACGGAGTTTTATCATCAAATGAAACGATCTTCTTTGAAAGATACTGTCTGAGTCTTGCAAGGTCAGCAACAGTTATTTCAGAATCACTGTCTACATCTGCATTTTTCTTCTGACTGTCTGACAGCTCATTGTCTCCTAACAGTGCAAGTGAAAGCATAGTAAGATCACTTACGTCGATTATGCCATCGCCATTAAGATCTCCTGTGACATATTCTGAAGGCGGAGCTACAACCGGCTCTGTTGGTTCTACTGTTGGTTCAGCCTGATGCCAAGGTGGTAAAGCAGTTACTTCAAGAACTTCATCAGCTTCGCAAAGTTTCTCAAGCTGTTCAGCATTCAGCGTAGTTTCTGTTTCAAGAAGGTAAATAAATTCATCATCAATCTGAAGATATTTAAACATAGTCTGATTAATGCTTCCAAAAGAATCTATACCGGCTGCATCAAAAATATCCTTTACATAGCTGGTACGCTCTTTATCAGTCACTTTTCCTAATTCTCCGGAAGCAGATCTTATCCTTACAGAGACTTCTATGTTTTCTTCACCTTCTCTGATTTTGTCCAGAAGCAGCTTGTTTGATATCTTTCCTTTGTATTTGCCAACTTCATCACCAACAGTTACAATCGCATAGTTTCTGGTAAGTGTTTCAGCAGCAGCAATCTGATCTGCGGTCATTTC
>CADAPI010000266.1 GCA_902789705.1 uncultured Ruminococcus sp. | reverse complement strand
TTTTTTCATTATACTTCTTCCGTTTCGTATTTAAATCCCATTTCTTTTAACAGTGCCTTTACAGCTTCATACTTTGAGGCCACTGCATAGCTGTCAGCTATTATTACGGTATTTTCTCTTGGTACAAGGTCAAGCTTATCACGCAGATCATCAGTATTTCTGCATTCGTCCTTACAGAATCTGATTTCATTTCCCCTGACAAGTATGTAGTAAGTGTACTTGTTTCCGTTATTGTCGATGTATTTTCCGTCTTCGGAAATCTTGTCCCATTCACCGGGAGTTTCCTCAGAAATATAATGCTGTTTGTATTTTCGGTAAAACCAGAAGTCTTCACCTTTCTGGGCATAACCCCAACACCAGCCGATAAAAGCAAGAGCGAGACCGGCAAGAGATGCGATCATGGAATATGAAGCAAGTTCACGTCTGTGTTTCTTACGGAACACCTTTGTGCGCTTGTCTTCCTCGAGTTCGAGAAGGCCGAAAATGGAACGTATTTTTACCACAACAGGAGAAAAGCCTATCAGGAGTAAGCCTATGATCCCGGCAAGAGCCATCAGAAGACCAAGAACTACAAGAATAACTGGTATCATGGCATGACCTCACTGAGATTTCCCTTGATGTAAACATTGCCGTATTTGCCTGAAAGTTCGTTCAGGATCTCTGTTACGGCTTTTTCATCACGGTAGAGTATTTTCTCATCGTCGTCATTGAGAGAAAGAATAACAGGTGAGTCGGTATTTGATTTAATGAATCCTTCGAGAGTTTCTTTAAACTCATTAAAAGATTCTTCTGTGTCACTGCCGACAAGCGGGAAAGATTTCAATTCATTTCCTTCGGCGAGCAGCTTTATTTCACGTTTGCGGAGTTCTTCTTTATTATACGGAACAGCAATAGATACAGCGATAATGTATTTGTTTACATTATCCATTGTATCGATCATATTTTCGTAAACTGCAATATTGTTTTCCGCTTCTTCCATCATCGCTTCTGCTTCAGCCTGCTGCTCTGCAAGTGTGTTTTCCTGACTTTTAGATGCAGTGAACTGTCCGGCCATTACAACGAGCAGAACAATGAAAATAACATCGAGCAGGGAAGTCAGATCGATGATTATATCGTTCTTTTTATTACGTTTGTATCTTCTCATGTTTAATGTACCTTACTTGTCGTCATCTTTATTTGTTTCGTACATTTTGGCAAAGTCAAGTTTCTTGTAGTAGTCTTCGAGCATTACATCTACGTCATTTATAGTTTTGGAAGGGCAGAATGCATCGAATATTTTAAGACCAATAGCGAAAATAAGGCCTGAAAGTGTAGTTGTCATTGCTGTATTAAGTGAAGACAGCATTTTTTCAATATTGTCCGCACCCACTTCCTGAACGAGTCCCCATACGGTTCCGAGGACGCCCATAAGAGGGAAAACCGGTATAAGCTGTGCAAATACGTTATGCCATGAATTCGATTTGTCAAATTCGTTTTCATGTTTACGAATGGTATCAGGAGTAACTGATGAATCTTCGTCGTCAATTTCCTCAAGCTCGTGAGTATCCTGATTGGTACGGTATCTTCGGTTCTGTCGTGTAATAAGTTCATTTATATGATTTTTGTGACCCGAAAGAACATTGTAGTTCTTATACATTGCAAGAAAAAGTGCGATTCCGAGACAGATTATAATTACATTGCCCGGATTAGTAAGTCCTTCTAAAAAAGCTGCCATCATAATTCTCCTTAAAATTTATTATAGGGAGCGCTGATTTATTCATAAATCAGCGTGGGGTTCGGGGCGAAGCACCGCAATCTCCCTGCCCCAGCAATCCGGCGAAGCCGGATTGCTGGCTTAATCAGTGTTTCCATAGTATTTACATCAATAAACCGGTTAAACCGAACGTAAAATTATGTTCTGTGTGCTATTCTAATTTTACATTATTAAGAGATGAAATTCAAGTGTTCTTCGCTCAATTCTACTTGAAGCAAATAATAAAGTGCAGTATAATTATAGTCAGTGACAATTGATTTGTCGATTTCGTTTATAAACATTAATAATGAAGACACTGAATATCATCAGGCTTCGCATCAGAAAAGAGGTTTATATGGACAAAATAAGATGGGGCATAATAGGAACCGGAAAAATAGCACGCACATTTGCTGAAGCGATCAACGGAACGGACGACGCAGAACTTTATGCTGTCGCTTCAAGAACTGCCGGAAAGGCTGAAAAGTTTGCTGCAGAAAACGGTGCGTTAAAGGCATACGGCAGCTACAGGGAACTTGCAGAAGATAATTGCGTTGATGTGGTTTACATTGCAACTCCTATGGCTTCACATTACGATGACGCTCTTCTTTGCATTGAAAACGGAAGAAATGTTCTCTGTGAAAAATCACTTTCGCTGAACACTGAAATGACTAAGGAAATAATTGACCGTGCGAAGGAAAAGAACGTCTTTCTCATGGAAGCAATGTGGATGAAGTGCCGTCCTGTATATCTGAAAGTTCTTGAATGGATAAATACCGGAAAAATCGGCAGACCGAACTTCATAAAGGCAGATTTCAGCAACTACATTCCTTACGATAAAAACGACAGACTGTTCCGTGCAGACTGCGGTGGGGGAGCTCTCCTTGACCTTGGTGTTTATCCTCTTACATTTGCACATGCGATTTTCGGATATCCGGATGAAATAATAAGCGAGGCCGAAATAAGCAGTGACGGAGTGGATATCAACAACACCATTCTTTTAAAGTACAGTGACGGACGTTTTGTTTCCGCAGATAACGGTTTCCGTCTTCAGCTTTCAAATAACGCAATGGTATCAGGAACCGAAGGTTTTATAACTCTCGGAAACTGGTTCCACTGTACAAGCGAAGCGCTGCTCTATGACAATAACGCACAGGTTACGGAAAAATTCATCTGCGAGCCGGAGATAAACGGATATGAATACGAAATACGTGAGGTTCATGAATGTCTCCGTAAAGGCCTGAAGGAAAGTGCACTCGTTCCTCATGAGGAAACAATTGAAATCATGAAAATAATGGACGAATGCAGAAAGCAGTGGGGATTGAAGTTCCCGCAGGAAAACTGATACATTCATTTCTGTATCTGTAATTTCTGA
>CADAPI010000265.1 GCA_902789705.1 uncultured Ruminococcus sp. | reverse complement strand
TATAAAAAAAGAGAGCGGATTACGAGGCTCGAACTCGCTACCTCCACCTTGGCAAGGTGGCGCTCTACCAGATGAGCTAAATCCGCAGATGGCGACCCGGATGAGGTTCGAACTCACGACCTCCGCCGTGACAGGGCGGCGTTCTAACCAGCTGAACTACCGGGCCATAATTAATGGGAACAATAGGGCTCGAACCTATGACCCTCTGCTTGTAAGGCAGATGCTCTCCCAGCTGAGCTATGCTCCCATTTGCATTAAACTATTCAGTTTAAAAGGCGCCACCCGGATTTGAACCGGGGATCAAGGTGTTGCAGACCATTGCCTTACCACTTGGCTATAGCGCCGTAAAGAGCGGATTACGAGGCTCGAACTCGCTACCTCCACCTTGGCAAGGTGGCGCTCTACCAGATGAGCTAAATCCGCAGATGGCGACCCGGATGAGGCTCGAACTCACGACCTCCGCCGTGACAGGGCGGCGTTCTAACCAACTGAACTACCGGGCCATCTATGGGAACAATAGGGCTCGAACCTATGACCCTCTGCTTGTAAGGCAGATGCTCTCCCAGCTGAGCTATGCTCCCATTTTGCTGTCGTCAGTGTTCCGACGACGATATTTATTATACTACATCGCAAGAAGATTGTCAATACCTTTTTTAAATTTTTTTTATTTTTTTCGTCTTAAAATCATTGCAAAAGTTCCCGTTATAACTTATAATAGAATTACGGAAACACTGATTTAATTGCAAATCCGGCGAAGCCGGATTAGTTTAAGGAGGAAAAGCGGGGCTTTGCCCCGTACCCCTGCGCTGATTTAAGAATAAATCAGCGCTTCCTTATATTCCTTTTACTGTTTCTGTTCGGGGTACTTCCCCGTTTAAAGGAAAATCAGAAAACACTTATGAGGTGGAGATTATTATGAACAAATCATTAGCACTGATACTTTCATTTACGATCATGGGAGGCACGGCACTGTTTTACAGCATGAACCAGATATCTGCCGAGGACGCGGCAGCCGATGCGGCTCCTGCCGGATCTCAGGCTGACAGCGCAGCTGAAAAAGATCCTGTGCGTGTACGTTATCAGTATCTTCTTACACGCGGCCGTGAAGAGATCCTTTCCAGGGATTCAAGATTCGATATGTTTCCTGAATTTGTCCAGTTCGCCATCGATGATATAAACGGCGACGGAACGGAAGATCTTCTTATACATGACAAACTTCACAGAATAGTCCATGTTGCAGACACTGACAAAAATGAAGTGGGTGAATTTCCGGGCACAGTCGCCTTCTATCCTGACGGAACAGCTGTACGTATACTTACTGATACGCGCAAGCTCACTTCTTCCTTTGTTCCTTTTGAAGTTTATAAATACAATAAAGAAACTAATAAATATGAATCTGTCGGCAAAGTCGATGCGTGGGAAAAATCATTTGCTTCAAAAGATGCAGCCGGAAATCCGTTCCCTGCAGGCACTGACACGGTCGGCAAGGGTATCGTTTACTATCTTGACGGATCTGACACACCTGTGAACCAGACCGATTACGAAGCGTGGAGATCAAAACAGCTTCCTGCTTTAAAACAGATGACACTCTCCTATCTCCCGCTTACCCAGGAGAATATCAATAATATCGACACTGCATCAAAAGTCCCTGTCGTTACAACTACGGAAGCCGTTACCACAGCTGAAGTAACGACACCGGCAGAAACAACTGTCACTGAATCAGTCACAACAGCTGCCGTAACAACAGCCGTCACCACAACGACTGAAGCAGTCACGACCGCAGCAACAACAGCACCAGTAACTACAGCGGCCACAACAGTAACAGAGCCGAAATTTGAAAATTCGGAATATGACATTGACTGCAACGATGTAGTAAACAGCGCAGATATTTTAAAGCTTACACAGGTCATAATGGCACCGGAAAAATATCCGGACATAAAAGAAAAAGCAGACATCAACCGCAACGGCTCAGTAGGCCTGACTGATCTTCTTTCACTTATCAGGTTATTAAAAAAATGATGTTTCTGTCTTTCACGTAAAGATATAAAAAACGGCTTTGTTTACCTTCATAAAACAAAGCCGTTTTCTTTTTACAGCAAACGTAAAAATCTTTTGTTCACTGTAATTTATTATTCTTTTTCTTCCAGTGATTCAGTACCGAAACCAAGGCCTTCCATATCAAGGAATTCAGCTTCATCAGGTTCAGGTATTCTTGCGCCGCATGAGCCGCAGAACTTGAACTTTCCGTTTACTTCTGCCTTGCACTGAGGGCAGATCTTGTAGCCTCTCATGTTATGGAGTGAGAACATCATTTTCTTGATTCTGCGCTTACGTGTATTGACGTCATCACAGAGAACTCTGAGTTCTGAAAAATCCTGATTGTTAGGATCCATGTTATAAAACTTTTCGCCAATTTCAGCGAAAACTTCCACTATTCTTTCTCTTTCGTAAGCGATCTTCTTCTTAAGATTTGCAACTTCCTGCATGTTCTTTGTCTTTTCGTTAACACTTCTGCTTGTTGCATTTACCACGTCTAAAATACTCATGTACTTCATCCCCTAAAAAAATAAATAATTAAGCTTAAGGAAATGCTGATCTGTAACGTATACATTTCCTTTACAGAGACACAGTCCTCTCTGTAATTTTCACATATTCTATTGTATCATCTAATCAGTTTAGTGTCAAGTACCAACGGATTACAACAGCAAATTTTATTCAATATGACAGCTAATCAGTCTGTATTCGTTGTTGCATTTTTTTAAGAAAATACTGATTTAATAATAAATCAGCATCTCTTAATAAATGATCATTTACAGGTCAGTTTACCACAGCATCAGGTTCCCCTGATGAATTTTACTTCTCGACCCGTATGAGCAGCTTGTTCGGAAGGCAGGATATTGGAACCACTCCGTCCGAGATATACCCGGTATGCATGCACACCTTGTCCGGGCAAGACGCTTCGGTAACATGTATTTTCCCGTTTTCCGCCTCGACATAGTTGTATCCGCCGTTTTCTGATTCTATTTTCATAGTGACCGGCGTCGTTATCCTGTCAAGAGGAAGCTTATACTTAAGTTCACCGTCGCTGTAGATGTACGCTGTAGTGTTATTTCCATCAGAGAATATAAGCACTGCGCACAGCACTGCTGA
>CADAPI010000264.1 GCA_902789705.1 uncultured Ruminococcus sp. | reverse complement strand
CTGTTAAGCGGAATATCGGTTCTGCCCTGAAGCTTGTGCATATCATTCCAGTCTGTTCTTCCGTGTCTCATAATATAAAGCATAAATTTCTCCTTAACTCTAAGGAAACACTGATCAAATCTGAAATCCAGCTTCGCCGGATTTCAGACTTGATCAGTGTTTCCTTAGAGTTAAGGAGAAATTTATGCTTTATATTATGAGACACGGAAGAACAGACTGGAACGATATGCACAAGCTTCAGGGCAGAACCGATATTCCGCTTAACAGCTGCGGAAGGGAAATGGCTGAAAAAGCTGCAGAGGAATACAAGGATGTTCCGCTGGACATTTGTTTCTGTTCACCTCTTATCCGTGCGAAAGAGACTGCGGAAATTGTTCTTAAAGGAAGAAATATACCGATAATCACTGATGACCGTCTTAAAGAAATGTGTTTCGGTGAATTTGAAGGAGTCGAGAATTATTTTTCTGACACTTCGCTTCCGGTAAATGTCATTTTCAAGCATCCAGAAGAGTACAGGGAATCTGTCGGCGGGGCTGAAACTTTTGAAGAGCTCTTTTCAAGAACAGGCGAATTTCTTGATGAAGTGATAAAACCTCTTATGGAACAGAAAAAGAATGTTCTTATTGTAGGACACGGAGCGATGAACCTCAGTATAATTGGCAGGATAAATGATCTTCCGATAAAGGATTTCTGGACTCCTGGAATCGAAAACTGTAAAATGATAAAGCTGAGTGAAACATGGAAGTGAAAGGCTTATGATACATTACTACTACGGTGACGGTAAAGGTAAAACTTCTTCAGCAAACGGAGCTCTTCTTCGTGCTGCAGGCAGCGGGATGAAATGTGCTCTGGTGCAGTTTTTCAAAAACGGATCCAGCAGTGAGATAAGAGTCCTTAAGGAATCCGGTGCCGATGTATATTTCTGTGATTTTCAGAATATGCGTTTCTTCAGTAAGATGAACGATGAGAAACGTGCCGCTGTTATCCGCTCGCATAATGAAAATCTGAAAAAGGTTCTTAAAGGCAGTTATGATCTTATCGTTCTCGATGAATTTGCGGATGCCGTTCTCAGTAAAGCTGCGGATGAGGATCTTACAAATGAAATTCTTTCGCTTTCCGAATGCGAGATAATCATTACCGGTCATGCTCCATGTGACAGGATACTTGGAGTCGCCGACTACATAACCGAATTTAAATGCGTCGCACATCCTTATCAGAAGGGAATAACAGCACGGAAAGGTATAGAGTATTGAATAAGTTCATTTATCGCGGAACAAAAAAACTCCGATGCGGCTATACAACCGGTTCCTGTGCTGCAGGAGCTGCAAAGGCAGCAGCAGATATGCTGCTTGGAGGAAAAATTGTCGGTCAAACCGGACTTATGACACCTGCCGGTATACCGCTTGCACTTGATGTCTTTGATGCGGAAATAACACCTGATCACGCATCCTGCTGTATCCGGAAGGACAGCGGCGATGATCCCGATATAACAAACGGTATCTGTATTTACGCAAAAGTCAGAAGAATACCTGAAGATATTGTTATAACAGGCGGCGAGGGTATCGGGAAAGTTACAAAACCGGGACTTGATCAGCCACCGGGTGAGTATGCCATAAACAGTACACCGAGACGTATGATAAAGGAAGCACTTGAGGAAACAGCTGAAAAATACGGCTATTCCGGCGGATTCCATGTTACAGTATATGCCCCTGAAGGCACTGAAATCGCAAAAAAGACGTACAATCCGCGTATGGGTATAACCGGCGGTATCTCTGTAATTGGAACTACCGGCATCGTGGAACCCATGAGCAGTACTGCGGTCATTGATACAATACGCGCAGAGGCGAATATCCACAGGATGAGCGGCGAGGACGATCTTCTGCTTACTGTCGGAAACTACAGTGATACTTTTATGCAGAACCATTTTCCTGACCTTGCCGACAAAGCAGTTATGTGCAGCAACTTTATCGGCGATGCTCTTGATATCGGCGTAACGCTTGGATTTAAAAACATCATACTTATTGGTCACATAGGCTACTTCCCGAATGCATTACTGCCGATGCTGCACTTGATATACTGGAAAAAGATCCTGCATACATGGATTGTCTGAATATACTCACAGAGCGTATTGAAAACTATATGAGCCTTCGTGTAAAAGATCAGGTCAGAACAGCTGCCGTTATCTTTTCTGATAAACACGATCTGATACTGAAAACATCGATTGCGGATGAGATCATTAATAAAATGCAGACTTACACTTCGAATCAGCAGAAACCGCGGAAAATCTGATACCGACGGATCTGAAATCTGATCAGTCTGTTTGTAAGGGGGAAGAAAAATGATAAACTTTGTCGGGGCAGGATGCGGAGCACCTGATCTTATAACCGTTCGCGGAATGCGTCTGCTTGAAAAGGCTGACGTTATCATCTATGCCGGATCACTTGTGAATCCGGATCTTCTTGAATATGCACCTGATCACTGTGAGATTCATAACAGTGCGATGATGACGCTTGATGAGGTAATAAGCGTTATGGAACGTGCGGAAGCTGAAAATAAAATGACTGTTCGCCTTCATACCGGCGATCCTTCCGTGTTCGGGGCAATACGTGAACAGATGGACAGACTGGATACTCTGGGTATCTCATATGAAGTGTGTCCGGGTGTAAGTTCATTCTGCGGAGCGGCCGCCGCACTGAATGCTGAATATACTCTGCCGGATGTTTCTCAGACAGTGATACTTACCCGAATGGCAGGACGTACACCTGTTCCGGAACGTGAACAGATACGATCACTTGCCGCGCATCATGCGACAATGGTTATTTTCTTAAGTGCCGGAATGACGAAGAAACTTTCTGAAGAACTCATAGCAGGCGGATACGGACCGGATACTCCTGCAGCCATTGTGTACAAGGCAAGCTGGCCTGATGAAAAGGTATGTCGCTGCACAGTCGGTACTCTTGAGGATACGGCCAAGGCAAACGGCATCAGTAAAACCGCACTTATAGCAGTCGGAAACTTTCTCGGTGATGATTATTCGCTTTCAAAACTCTATGATTCTGAATTTGAAACTGAGTTTAGAAAGAGCAAAGGTCATTCTCCTGAATAACGGTGATAATAGAAATACACAAGATTGCCGGTTCTGTGACCTGACTAATCTGAGATAACAGAGGTGAAACGATGAGAAAAACAGCAGCAATATCCCTTACAGAACGCGGTCGCGCACTTTCTGCGTTTATCAAACAAACGATTGAATGTTATGATGTTACACGTTTCTGTTTTCATCGGCATACCGATGCAGATGCAGTTCCGTTTGATGATATGGCCCTGCTTACCGGTGAGCTTTTTAAAGATTATGACGCACTTGTTTTTGTATGTGCAGCCGGGATAGCATTTCGCATGTGCGCTCCGTATCTTGTATCCAAGCAGACCGATCCGGCGGTTATAGTTATAGGTGAACAGGGAACGCACGTTATCCCTGTCCTTTCCGGACATATTGGTGGAGCCAATGCCTTTGCGGAACTTATAGCTGAAAAGATCGGTGCAGAGGCTGTGATCACAACTGCAACGGATACCGGTGGACGTTTTTCACCGGACAGTTTCGCAGTCGCAAATGATCTTCTCATTACTGATTTTAATGCTGCAAAAAAGATCGCTGCAGCCGTTCTCGAAGGAAAGAAAATCGGCTTTAAGTGCGATTATCCGTTTGATTTGCTGCCTGATGATCTTGTGGCCTCAGATGATACAGAATACGGAATTATTGTCGGTGACTTTTCTGTTCCTTCTCCTTACAGCACCACTCTTTATCTTTCTCCGAAAAATATCGTTGTCGGTATCGGATGCAAAAAAGGAACACCGGCAGAAAGCATTTCTGAATCAGTAAGGAAGGCATTTTCGGAGAACGGAATTTCTTCAGAAAGAATATGCCAAGCGGCAAGCATTGATCTTAAAGCAGATGAGGCCGGACTGCTTGAATACTGTCATAAGACCGGTATTTCACTTGTGACATATTCTTCAGAAGAACTTATGAAGGCTGAAGGCGACTTTACAAAATCGGAATTTGTACGCAGTATTACCGGTGTAGATAATGTATGTGAAAGAAGCGCTTTACTTTTCAGCGGAGGAAAACTTGTAATACGGAAGACGGCTCTCGGAGGTGTAACTGTTGCTGCTGCTGAGATGCCGGTAAAAATAGATTTTACGAAGAAGGTGATTTGATGCTTTATGTTGTAGGATTCGGAAGCGGAGCGGGAGAATGCATGACCGGTGCCGCTGAAAAAGCACTGAAAGACAGTGATGTTATAATCGGATACACGACTTATACGGAACTGGTAAAACCATTTTTCCCTGACAAGGAGTATCTGGATACCGGAATGAGGCAAGAGGTCGAACGTGTTCGCCTTGCTCTTGAAAGGTCACTTACAGACAAGGTTGCTCTTGTGTGCAGCGGCGACCCTGAACTGTACGGAATGGCTGCACTTTGCTATGAGCTTCTTGATGAGTTCCCTGAAGCAGAGATAAAAGTCATCGCCGGTGTAACAGCGGCATTCAGCGGAGGAGCGGTACTCGGTGCTCCGCTTACTCATGACACTGCAATAATCAGTCTGTCCGATCTTCTTACACCAATGGAAAAGATAGAGCGAAGACTACGTTGTGCGGCTGAAGGCGATTTCGTCATCGTTCTCTACAATCCCTCTTCAAGAAAACGTGCTGATTATCTTCAGAAAGCATGTGACATCATTCTGAAATACCGTGATCCGGAGACGGTCTGCGGATACGTGAAGAATATCGGAAGAGACGGCGAGGAGAGTCATATCTGCACCCTCGCTGAACTGCGTGATGAATCAGTAGATATGTTTACGACGGTATTTATTGGTAATTCACAGACAAGAGAAGCAGGCGGGAAGATGGTCACGCCGAGAGGTTATTTGTATGAATAAGCTGCTGCTGTTTGCCGGTACAACAGAAGGAAGAGAAATGGCTGCCTGGCTTGACAGGCAGGGAGTGTCCGCGCATGTATGTGTAGCCACCGAATACGGTGAAGCGCTCCTTATGCCGGAAGCCGGCAGGCATTGCATTCACAGAGGAAGACTGACCTGCGATGAGATGGCGGAACTGATGCGGCGCGAGGGTATAACGCATGTCGTTGACGCTACACATCCATATGCAGTTGATGTATCCCTGAATATTAAAAAGGCGTGTGAAGAGACGGGCTGCATCCGCTACAGACTG
>CADAPI010000263.1 GCA_902789705.1 uncultured Ruminococcus sp. | reverse complement strand
ATGCATCAGACGATACTTACACAACAACAGTTCCGACAACTTACGGCACTTATGTTGTAAGGGCAACAGTGCCTGAAACAGCAACATTTGCTTCTGTTTCTGCAACAACTGATTTTACCCTCAGATATCTTGAAGCACCTGCTAATGCTTTTGAGATGACAGGTACAACAGGTAAGAACGGTTATTACGTAAGCGGTGTTGAACTCAAGGCACCTGCAGGTTATCTGATCTCTGGTATTTACGGCGGCACATACACAGAGAGCATTACTTATACTGATTCTCTCACTTCCGTATACCTCAAGAGAACAAGTGATAACGCTCTTACTTCTGCCATAACGGTAAACAAGCCGAAGATCGATACACAGGCACCTTCCTTTAAGGCAGGTACAGGAAATGTTGTTTCCGGATCAGTTATGTATGTATCGAATCTCAATCTCACAGTAGACGATCCTAACCTCAAGTCACTTAAGGTAAACGGCGAGCCCATTAACCTTACAGCTGACAAAGACAATGTACTCACATTGAGCCCGGGATTCGGCACTAAGACATTTAAGATCACTGCAGAAGACGAAGCGGGAAATGTCAGCAACATCGAGTTCACTCTCAAGGCTGAATGGCTCGAGAGCAAAACGATTATTCCTGATGTCGTCCTCCCTCTCGAAGGCAACGAATACTATAACCTTGGTGAAGGCTATTGGATAGTAACCAGGAACACACCTGAGGGTCCTGTTAAGGACAATACCGTTTACAGCGGCGGCATGCCTTTCTATGTTGAGGAAGGCGGAGACTATACTTTCACGAAGGTAACCGGAACTTAAAAGATTGGAAGAAGTTAAAGGCGCAACTACGATCTGGGGAAAAGATAGGCGGGGGTAATATCATGAAGGCTAGGACTCTAACAAAGTTATTGAGCAGCGTTTTGTGCGCTGCTCTTACTATGCAGATCGGTTGGGGAGTAACAACTGAGAAGGTAAGTGCTGATGCAACGTATAGTTATGATAACGCTACCAGGACCGGTACTTTTAGCAGAACCGGTACCGAAAAGGAAATCTTTAAAATCCGCAAACAATCCGGTGAACTCACAGTATCAGCTACTACTAATGGTACGAATACACAATTAGGAACTATTTATACTAATTCCAATATCGTTATTAATCCGGGCTGTGAAGTAAATCCAAATCTGGATGTGACTTTCGACAATGTTACATTATGTGCCGATGAAAATATTGATGATTGGGCTTTACTATACATTAGCGGAATTACTGTCACGATTAATGAGACTTTAAAATGTCAGCCCGGCAGTAATGGTGAAAATGGTGAAAACCGAATTTATCTCATGAACACCGGTGATTTGATTATTGATACACTTGATCTTTCACGAAGCGATATGAAAGATATTTGGATTTACAATGATGGAGCGATTGAAGCTAATAATGTAATTATCGATAACGACAATGGCTATTATTCTGCTGGCAGTAACGGAACTATCTATGTGTCAAACAGTTTCGAAAAAGATGATAAAGATTTGACTGGTGCAGTTTATGCTTGGTATTCAAATACCACTATCAAGTCTGCCGGCGGAACGTTTGAGGTCGTTTATGGCAGTATTAGCAAAACCTTTACTGAGGCTGTTGATGGTACGGTTGCTGAACTGTTGCTTGAAGACCCTGAGCTTAATTTAGCTAATGTCCCTAATTTATATTATGGTCAGAGTTATGATTTCAGTACATACATGAGCACCGCTGAAGGTTACACGGGTGAAGCATATCTTGCATACAAGAAAGCGTCCGGTGATGCTTATTCAAGAGAAAAACCTGTTGATGTCGGTACATACTATATCCGTGCTGAAGCTCCTGAATCCGGTGCTTATCGCGACACAGTTACAGCCGGTCAATTGTTTGAAATTAGGTATTTGCCTGTCTCAGAGCTTCTAAAAAACGGAGCATCCTGCACACTTTCAGGTATTGTTAACGGTAAATACGTTCCCGGAGATTTAGTTCTGACAATGCCTGAGGGCGTACTGATTAAAGGATATTCTTTCGCAGCTGATAAAGAATTTGCTAATTCGATTACACTAACGCAAGATGATATTATAACCGACGGCCATTATAATCAGAATTCGTTGGTTCAATTAAGAAGAGCAAGCGATAATGCTACAACAAACGGCAATACAGCACTCAATTCTGTTGTCCCCGAAATAGATAATCTTGTTTTCGATTTGTACGATCCCTACGTTGATGTTCAGTTTGTAGATGACGTAGAAGCATCAATCGAGGATGGCAGGGTTACCGGTGATAAAGTTGAACTTGAAGTCTACGATGACAATCTCGACAAAATATATATCAACGGCGAGCTCTACGAGTACGATAATTCTGACGGCGAAGGTGAAGTTGAAATCACATTAAACAGTATTCCGGGACAGACTACGGAATACACGATCAAGGCTACTGACCTTGCCGGAAAATCTACTACGCTGTCATTTACTTTGCACCCGAATTCTGTAGACCCAACATTGAGCGTTTCTGTTCCTGAAACTGTGTATGTTGGTGACGATTACGATGTAACAGTTAAAACAAATTCTGACGGAAGAGTATCTTATCAATATAGTTACACAGATCGTGATACTTACCTTGAAGGCAAGCCGACCAGTGCCGGAAAGTACGTTGTTACAGTCGCAGTTTCAGAGACTGAATTCTATAATGCCGCAGTAGAATCTGCTACATACACCATCCTCAAGAGAACACCTTCTGCCGAAGTATACGTTCCCGACAGCAATATCGGTGAATCCTATTCACCTGTTGTTACTACAGATTCAGACGGTAAGGATGAAGCTGTTATCGAGTATAAGCCTATCGGTACAGACGATAGATTCTACAGCACAACAAAACCTGCTGTCATCGGAGCTTACGATGTCAGAGTTACTATTCCTGAAACTGCAAAATACAACGCAGCAGTAGCAACTTCTGAATTCACAATCAAGAAGAAAGTTCCTGCTTTTGTTCTCAACATCGGCAGCCCTTATGTCGGAACAGACTATAAGCCTTCGGTAACAACAAATTCTGATGGCGCCGCAAAGGTCGTAATCGAATATAAGGCAAAGGATGCATCAGACGATACTTACACAACAACAGTTCCGACAACTTACGGCACTTATGTTGTAAGGGCAACAGTGCCTGAAACAGCAACATTTGCTTCTGTTT
>CADAPI010000262.1 GCA_902789705.1 uncultured Ruminococcus sp. | reverse complement strand
AAGAAATTCGCAGAAGAATGTCTTGAAAAGGCAAAGACAGCCTATGAAGCAGCAAAGAAGAATCCGACAATGTTTGCGCCTCTTGATGAATCAACAGGCGGCGGTGCATACGGTGACAACTGCGTTGATGATGAATTCTACTGGGCAGCTTGTGAACTTTATCTTGCAACAGGCGACAAGGATTACTACAAGGATCTTTCCGGTTCAGACTTTGCTTTCGGCGTAGACACTGAACTCAACGGTGGTGAAGATAACGGGCTTACAGGAAGTTTCGACTGGGGTAATGTTGCTGCACTCGGAACAATGTCACTTGCAACAGTTAAAGACGGTGTGTCTGACAAGGAACTCAAGAAGATAACCAAGAGCTTTGAAGATGCATCAGATTATTTCATAGACATTGAAAATAACCAGGGTTACGGTGTTCCGATAAAGTCAGCAGAAGTTGATGCCGGAAACGGAAAGACAGTAAACGGCTATCCTTGGGGTTCAAACTCATTTATCATAAATACTTCAATGATCATGGCCTATGCCTATGATCTCACAGGTGACTCTGCATATCTTGACGGAGCAAAGACTTCCCTTGACTATATCATGGGACGCAATCCGCTCGATAACTGCTACGTTACAGGCTACGGTGAACACAGCACGAAGAATCCTCATCACCGCTGGTGGTCACATCAGATAGATGATGCATTCCCGTCAGCTCCGGACGGCGTTCTCGCAGGCGGACCGAACTCAGGACTTCAGGATCCTTGGGTAAAGGGACTTGGTTATGAATCAGGCGAACTTGCTCCTCAGCTCTGCTATGTTGACCATATTGAAGCATGGAGCACTAACGAATGTACAATTAACTGGAACGCACCTCTCGCATGGATGACAGGCTTCCTTACCGATGAACCTATAAGAGAGGCTAAACCACTTAAATACGACGATTCAGAAGACTCTGAGGAAGAGGAAGAAGAGGAGCCGGCAGTTACTAAAAAGGCATCTGAGAAGAAAAATACACATGCTGATGACGATGATGACAGTGCTGCAAAGAAGTCTGACAAGGCCGATTCTGATGATGATGAAAAGGAACTAAAAGACTCTATAATTGACCTTGGTAAAAAGATTTGCATGTATGTTGGTGCCGGAGTAATAGGCCTTCTTGTTGCAATTGGCCTGATAAACGGAATTATTACACTGATAAAAGGCGCTATAAAAAAAGGGAAAAATAAAAAGAACGGATCAGGCGATGATCAGTAAGCATCGCAAACAATAATACAATTTTCATTATTAGGCAGACGCAGACCCCTGTTTGCGTCTGCTTTTTTGTGTGCCTCCGATTAATTTGCATGATAATATATTAATATTGCATGATATATCATTGAAAAGAGTTTAATGATAGAGTATAATGAAATCATCAACAAGGACTATATTCAAATCAGGCAAAAATTTATTTGGTTTTTACAAAAAATCATTAAGAGGTTAAGTACATAAAATACTATTGCTTATGCCTGACGATAGATTTTATGTATAAATTTTACGGAGGTTTTTAAATGAACAAAATCGCGATCAAAGCAGCAGCAGTATGCCTTTCACTTTCAATGTGTTCTGCAGCTATGCTTCCTGCAGTTTCAAATGTTTTTGAAACATCAAACAGCACAGTAGTTTATGCAGCTGAATCAAAGGTTGGACAGAACCTTATCAAGAACTCAGAATGTGACACTACTAACAAGTTCGGTCTTTATCTTGCAGGCGGTGCAGCTGCCAAGCTTTCTGCCAAGGATGGTGCACTCGACGTAAGCATCAGCGACGTAGGTAAGCTCAACTACGGCGTACAGCTCAACTACCCGATCATCCCACTTTACGAGAACGGTGTTTACAAGCTCAGCTTTGATATCAAGAGCGATGTTGAAAGATATACAGAAGCTATGATCCAGATGGACGGCGGCGATTACCGTTCATATGTATGGACTGACTGCAACGTTACAACAGAATGGCAGACAGTAGAAAAGAAGTTCACAATGAAGGAAGCTTCTGATATCGCTGGTAAACTCTGCTTCAACATGGGTAACCAGGAAAAGGATGCCGGCAAGGATCTCGGCGAGCATCACTTCTACGTAGATAACGTAAAGGTTGAAGTTGTTGATGACAGCAACGTTGACTATTCTACTTTTGAAGTTAAAGAAGAAACTATTCTCACAAACCAGCTCGGATATCTTCCGAACGCTAACAAGATCGCTGTTCTTCGCGGTGAAAAGGCTGCTGACAAGTTCTCAGTAGTTAATACTGAAACAAACAAGGAAGTATTCACAGGCGATATTTCAGCTCCTATCACAAACAAGTCTGCAGATGAAACAGACTATCATGCAGATTTCTCAAAGGTTACTGATCCTGGTAAGTACATTATCAAGTGGGGCGAAAATGAATCATTTCCTTTTGAAATAAAGGAAGATGTTTATGACAAGGTTCTCACAGAATCAGTTTACTGGCTCTATACACAGAGATGCGGCGTTGAAGTAGACAGCCCTGTTGTTAAGCACAAGGCTTGCCACGATACTACTGCAACTGTTTACAAGACAGACAAGAAGATGGACGTTGACGGCGGCTGGCATGATGCAGGTGACTACGGCAGATACGTAGTTCCTGGTGCAAAGACCGTTGCAGACCTCTTTATCGCATACAACGCAAACAAGGATCTCTTCGGAGACAAGACAGGTATTCCGGAAAGCGGAAACGGCGTAGCTGATATCCTCGATGAAGCACGTTTCGAACTCGAATGGATGCTCAAGATGCAGGACAGCGAATCAGGCGGTGTTTACCACAAGGTATCATGCGAGGGATTCCCTGGATTTGTAATGCCTGAAAAGGAAACAGACGCTCTTGTTATTGCTCCTATCTCAACAACAGCAACAGCTGACTTCTGTGCATCAATGGCAATGTCTTACACAAACTTCAAGGACATTGACAAGGATTTCGCTGAAAAGTGTCTTGCAGCTGCTAAGAAAGCATGGGGTTATCTTGAAAAGAACCCTGACTTCCAGTGGGTAAACGTAAGCAAGGACATTACAACTGGTGACTACGGCGACAAGAAATATGAGGAAGCTATCAAGTCAGTTGGCGTTCAGACTGGTCTTGGCTGGGCTGACATGGGTACATACGTCTCATTCGCATATCTCTCAATGGATGCTTCAAAGCAGGATGCTGATCTTAAGGCTAA
>CADAPI010000261.1 GCA_902789705.1 uncultured Ruminococcus sp. | reverse complement strand
CATTCACTATTATACACGTTATTGATGCGAAAGTCAAAACCTAACCCATCTTTCGCAGATGCCAGTCAACAGTATTTCTTTCACTGTTGACTATTGTCTTTTAAGGAAAACGCTGATCAAACCGGAAATACGGCTTCGCCGTATTTCCGGGAGGGGGATATTGCGGGGCTTCGCCCCGTGCCCCACGCTGATTTATGAATAAATCAGCGTTTTCCAAGAAAAAAACGGAGAACATAAAGTTCTCCGCCCTTTATAATATTTTTGTTCTGCATATATTTATTTTCAATATGTCTTTTATCTTTTTGTTCTCTTTTCTTTTGTTCTGGTTTTTTTATATCTCTCTAAGCCTCTGATAGTATTATATCACAGAAGCCCGATTTTACGTAAGTGTCAAATGTCATGATGTAGGAGTGACATTTGTCACTGTTTTCACCTAGCTGCTGATCATTTCCAGACTTTGTCGTTTATCGCCTTGAATCCGGATTTCAGCGGGTTTTCCTGGCCTTTCTGTCTGCAGTATTCATTTACGCCTGCGTAGACGATGAAGATAAGGCCTACTGCAAGGAGGAAAATCCACCATGATGAGAAGTTCCAGATCTTTTCAGTGAGGAACGCCACTGTGACCAGTGAAGCTATGACTGAAAGAATAAACCATCTCTTTGATCTGAAGATGAATGACAGTATCGCCATAAGCGTGCATGTTCCGATAAGGATAACAGCGTTGATAACTGCGTCCTCACGATTCATGTCAAGAGTACAGAACATATAGGCTGCAAGTACCAGTATAGTCTGGATATATGCTATCACGCCTGCTGCTGATTTGTGCTTTTTCCAGATGAAGATTATCGGTAAAACAGCAAGTTCAGCCAGTGCGCAGTAATATAAGCTTTCGATGAGTTCCGGTGGTTCAGCAAGTGCCAGCGCGAACGCTGTTGTCACGCATCCGAGAGTAAGTACAAAGCTGCGGTCAGCCTCTCTTCCGTTTACGTGGAACTGATATGCTTTGAGTACAAGGAAAACCACTGCTCCCGCTCCTGCAAGGAAAGCGCCTGTCTTTTCATATGAATCAACATTATCAGCGAAAACATTGAGGAAAACAAGGCAGATGTACGGAGATATCACGCGTTCGATCCATTTGAATTTTACGAGGTCGAGACGTGAAAGCATTGTTTCTCTGTTATCGGAATCAGGAAGGCTCTTCTTAAGTGCCGGAATTGTAACGATAAATGAAACAGCTGCAAGCAGAGCCATTGTTATCGCCGCCTCTGCAATATAAATATGATAGCCGTGTTCATCAACTATGCCATCTGTAAGCACACGGACAAAATTTCCGGTCGCAAACGGGAATAGAAAAATAGCTGTTCCGCTGTATAATTTACGGTTTATAACGATTGAAAGAACAGTGCAGAACAGCGCACATCCGGCTGCTGCCAGCGCTCCTTCTGATGCGTCAAAGGATATCATGCCCATGGTGACGATAAATCCCATCTGAGCAGGTAATGTTCTGAAAGACGGCAGTATTGTGAACACCAGATATCCGCAGGTAAGCATTATTACTGCAAGAAGGAAATTGTCGCATCTTTCGCCGTAGATCAGAGCTGTGATCGAAAACGTAAGGGCGATGTATTCGGCAGCTGTTATCGTGGCGAATATATAGCGGACAAGAACTGAATCTTTGTATCTGCGTCCTGCAAAAGCCATAATTACAAGAGTTACAGCGATCATTACAAGAAATACCCTGTAGCACGCATTCTCGTCAAACGAAAATCCATTGCCGAGAAGTTTGAAGAATGCGATACCGAGGATGGATACCGGAAGGAATATTCCGCCGAGAAGGAAAAATGCAAAACCGGTCTTTTCGAGTTTAAGCTTCTTCTCGGAAACTGCACAGGCAGCAAAGAAAACTGCACTCATTGACATGAGCATAACAGTCTTGGCGATACCGCTCATATAACGCCATCCGGATGTGGCGAATACTACGCCTGCCACGATGACGAAAATAACACCGACAATAAGGATGATACTGAAGCTAAGCGGCTTGCGTTCCTTTTTCGGAACATTTCCTGTATCAGGAGATATGCCGGAACTTTCAAGAAGCTTCTTTAGTTTTGAATTCTTCGTTGCAAGAATTATGACCGCCGGTATAAGCACAAGAGGAAGTGCCGCCCAGACGATAATCAGGATTATCAGTAAATCGTCAAACATATGATCACCTCATTCACATGGGAAATTACGAAAACTGCGGATTCGGAACGTCTTCATCCCGAATCTTTATCTTGTCTATATTATAACCCGTAAAAGTGCAGAATAACAGATGTCATCTGTCATAATCTTCGGTGACAAATGTAATCATAATAAACGCAGAACAGGCACCTCATAATCTCCTGATCATGAGGCGCCTGTATATGCTATTTACTCAGCGTATTATAATTACCTTTTCCGACTTACAGATAATGCTTTATCAGTTCTGCATCTGTCAGCGCACTTTCAAGTATCCGGCTAAGCACAGATGTATATCCTTTGCCGAGAGATTTTGCGGTTTTCAGCGCCTGCGGAGAAAGTCTGAGAGTAACTGTCTGCTTCCTGCGCTCCTCACGCCTCTGTTCAGACACCCTTGCAAGCTGACTGATCTGTTCTTCCGTCAGCTCAGGACAGTCTTCATCAGGGCACACCGGTCTTGTTTTCAATGCTTCAAGCATATGTTTCTGTTCTTCACTCAGTGGTTCATTCAGATCAATTTCCCTTCGAATAATCATAATACATTCTCCTTTCCTGCTTAGTCGCTTTTCTTGCCGAAATCAGTCTGACAGCTTCTCCGCGCTCTGTATATACCACCATAACGATAAACGTCACACCATCAACAGATCCTATTGTGATAAATCTGTCCTCGTTATAAGAGTGAGCTTCATCATATATTTCCAGACGATTCTCATCTCCGAATACACGCGCTGCCGTTGCAAAGTCGATACCGTGCTTGACGATATTGATTTTTTCTTTTTCATCGTCCCATTCAAATAGCATTATTCTTTTCCTGTCAATTCTATAATATCATATTGTAACACAAATTACAATACTTTTTTGAACACAATTTGTGTTACATTTCATCATATAAAATATCCGGCTGCAGGGGCAGCCGGACTCCTTTTACCTGTAAATATCGAGTGTAATGACCTTCCAGACGCCGTCTTCTTTTACAAGTGCGCAG
>CADAPI010000260.1 GCA_902789705.1 uncultured Ruminococcus sp. | reverse complement strand
TAAAAAAATGTATTTCTATTAGAATACTCTATTTTGCGACTTTTGTCAAGTAAAAAATATCCCCGGAAGTAACCCCGTTCTTATGTGATTTTACCTGTACACGTCCGTATTTTTCCCTGAATGTGTACAGGCTGTAAATTTCATTTAAGTTGGCAATCCGGCGAAGCCGGATTGCCTGTTTTAGGCGACTTCGGGGCTTCGCCCCGTGTTCCCCTCTGATTTATGAATAAATCAGCACTTTCTTAAACTTTAGGTAAAAGCTTTTCTTTTCTCATGTAAGGAACAAGAGCCTTAGGGATATTTACTGAACCGTCTGCATTGAGGTTGTTTTCAAGGAATGCGATGAGCATTCTCGGAGGAGCAACAACTGTGTTGTTGAGAGTATGAGGGAAATACTTGTTTCCGTTCTCATCCTTAACTCTGATGCTGAGTCTTCTTGCCTGTGCATCGCCGAGATAAATACTTGTTTCCGTTCTCATCCTTAACTCTGATGCTGAGTCTTCTTGCCTGTGCATCGCCGAGATTTGAGCAGCTTCCTACTTCGAAGTACTTCTTCTGTCTTGGTGACCATGCTTCAACGTCGATAGACTTAACCTTAAGATCAGCGAGGTCGCCTGAACAGCATTCGAGCGTACGAACAGGAATATCAAGTGTGCGGAAGAATTCAACTGTGTAGCTGTAGAGCTTGCGGAACCATTCCATTGATTCTTCAGGCTTGCAGACTACAACCATTTCCTGCTTTTCAAACTGGTGGATACGGTAAACGCCGCGTTCCTCGATACCCTTTGAACCAACTTCCTTACGGAAACATGGTGAATAGCTTGTAAGTGTCTGAGGAAGATCACTTTCAGGTACTATAGTATCAATGAACTTACCGATCATTGAGTGTTCTGAAGTACCGATAAGATAAAGATCTTCGCCTTCTATCTTGTACATCATGTCAGCCATGTCGTCAAAGCTCATAACGCCTGTAACTACTGAGCTTCTGATCATAAACGGAGGAATGTAGTATGTAAATCCCTTGTCGATCATGAAGTCTCTTGCATATGAAAGGATACATGACTGAAGCTGAGCAACGTCACCGCAGAGATAGTAGAAACCATTACCGCTTGTTCTTCTTGAGCTGTCGATGTCGATACCCTTGAGCTTTTCCATAATATCAACGTGGTAAGGAACTTCGAAGTCAGGAACGGCAGGTTCACCAAACTTTTCAACTTCAACGTTTTCTGAGTCGTCCTTGCCTATCGGAACTGAAGGATCGATGATGTTCGGAATAGTCATCATCTTTGTGCGGAGTTCTTCCTCAACTGTTCTCTCTTCAGCGTTGAGTTCTTCAAGTCTTGCAGCCTGAGCATTTACCTGAGCCTTTACTTCTTCGGCTTCATCCTTTTTGCCCTGAGCCATGAGACCGCCGATCTGCTTTGAAAGCTTGTTTCTGTTAGCACGGAGTGCTTCAACTTCCTGCTTGATGTCGCGGTTCTTCCTGTCGAGTGCGATTACTTCATCAACAAGAGGAAGCTTTTCATCCTGGAACTTGTTTTTAATGTTCTGCTTTACGATGTCAGGGTTTTCTCTGACAAATTTAATGTCTAACATGATATATTACTCTCTTTCATTTATTGGTATTTATAGTGTCAGCAAGTCTGTCTGCGATCTCGCGCAGATCATCCTTGTTGTAGAATTCAAGAACAAGCGTGCCCTTGTCATTGCTTTTGTTTTTTATAAGAACTTTTCTGCCGAGACGTTCCTTAAGGCTCAGTTCCATCTCGCGGAAATAGGTGTCCGTTTTTTTAGGAGGAGTTTTTCCCTTCTTTTCTGACTTAAGGGACTTTACCGCATTTTCAAGTGCTCTTACCGTAAGAACACCGTCAGCTACCTGTACAGCGAGTTCCTTTATTGTTTTCTCGTCATCGAGTGCGAGAAGAACTTTTGCATGACCGGTGGATACCTGACCGTTTCTGATCATTTCAAGAACTTCATCCGGAAGGCCGAGTATGCGTATCGCATTGGTAACTGCCGAACGGGATCGTCCGGTCATTTCGGCTATGCTCTCCTGAGTCATGTCATACTTTTCGGAAAGCTCCCTGTATCCCAGTGCTTCTTCGACCGGATTCAGGTTTTCACGCTGAAGGTTTTCAATGAGTGCAATCTGCATTGCCTCTGAATCGGAAAATTCCTTTATAACTACCGGAACTTCCCCGAGACCTGCGACCCTTGCCGCTCTCCATCGTCTTTCACCGGCCACTATCTGATATGCCCTTCCGTAAGGCCGTACAACGATTGGCTGAAGCAGACCGTGATCCTTTATCGAATCTGCAAGCGAAGCGATGGCTTCCTCATCGAAGTCTTTTCTTGGCTGAAGTCTGTTCGGTTCGATCTCGGATATTCTCAGTGTACTCTTTCCCTGTACCTCTGAAGCATTGTCATTTAACAGCGCTCCGAGACCCATGCCGAGTCCGCCTTTCTTTGGTGCCAAGCGCATCACTTCCTTTCAGATTTGTTTTTCTTCTTTGATTTCAGAATGTCCGTGAGTTTCTTCTTCGGCTTCTCAGTGTATTTCTCACCGAGAAGTTCGCATCCGAGGCGCGCATATGCCTCGGTTCCCTTCGAACTTTTGTCGTAGTACATTACCGGCATTCCGTAGCTCGGTGCTTCCGAAAGACGAACATTACGCGGTATCGTCGTTTCGAATACCTGATCCGGAAATACCTTTTTAACTTCATTTACCACCTGGTTCGTAACGTTCAGACGCGGATCGAACATAGTGAATAAAATTCCCTCTATAGTGAGTGAAGGATTTTCATTTGAACGAACATGCTTGATTATCTGGTCAAGCTGAGAAAGTCCTTCGAGGGAGAAAAATTCGCACTGAAGAGGGATTATAAGGCTGTCTGCCGCAACAAGTCCGTTGAGTGTGACAAGACTGAGTGAAGGAGGACAGTCGATGAAAATATAGTCGTAGCTGTCACGGCACATGAGTATCTGCATCTTGAGACGCTTCAGACGATCATCAAGGTCTGCGATCTCGATCTCGGCACCCGCAAGGGCCGAAGTTGAAGGAACAATGGATACATTTTCGAATTCTGTAGCAATTACAGCTTCACCGATACCCGCTCTTCCGATGAGCAGATCGTAGGATGAATATTGTACCGTTTTCTTTCTGATACCATATCCGCTCGTAACATTTCCCTGAGCATCAAGGTCGATACAAAGCACTTTCCTGCCCCTGCTTCCGATAAAAGCCGCAAGGTTAATTACAGTAGTGGACTTGCCCACACCGCCCTTCTGATTGGCTACAGCGATCACCTTACCCACTTCATATTCCTCCTGTTCCGAATAATAGTCTACCTATTATTATAGCATATATTATTAGTAGTGTAAAGAAAAAATCCTCTGTGAATTTCACAGAGGATTTTAAAATGTTCCACGTGGAACATGGTACGCCTTCGGCGTGCTTTTGAAAACGGCCGCCGTTCGGCGGCCGTTGATACTGAAAATATACTTATATGAGTTATATTATCTGATATCTTAACCATATTCACATAATTAAAATTTCATTGTCTCAAACAATCGCATACAATCTTTTCAATTGTTTTTACTTCCTTATTTCCATCGCTGCAAAGTATTTTCAATAGTATTTCTGTCACTTTTCTAAAAATAGCAGAACT
>CADAPI010000259.1 GCA_902789705.1 uncultured Ruminococcus sp. | reverse complement strand
GAACACGGAATGATCAGGTCGATAAGAAAATTGCCGAGTGCCATAAGAACTATGCCTATGCATGAATAAAGCGCTGCTTCTGCGAGATCAATAACCAAACTCATAATGTCCCTCCTGTTACTTTCCGTTGCTTAAGCCGCCGCCGTCAGACCGGCGTGCATTTATACTGTCCTGACGTACTGTGCCCGAATACGTGTTCAATGAATTGCTGTCTGAATAACTGATGGAAGTATCATCGAACGAACTGTACGGAGACGAGTACTTTCTGTATGACGATGAGTCAGAACTGTATCCTGTTGAATAGTAAAAACGTCTGTAGTACCGTCTGGCATGTCTGTTGCTCCGGTACGGTGATTCGTCCGTGGTGTAGGTAAACTTTCGTTTTGAAACCTGAACGAGCACCTCATTGTTATCCTCGGAAGGATAGACAAGGCAGTACTCCTTTTTCGTAAGGATAGCCACTGAACCTTCCTCGCCTTCTCCAGCTTCATCGTCCTTCTGAACATACTCGGTCTCACCCTCGATCGCCGTGATTATGTCTTCAGCGATAAAATCGATACTGTATGCCGAACCGGCACTGTAAACATCAGCCTTCTGTTTTGCCTCACCTGTTACGGATGTCACGTATGAATAGCGCGGAGCCGCAGTTTTGCTTTGCCTGCTCAGATAGTGTGATATGGTCTGCGGACTGTAAAAAAGCGAACTGAAAAATTCAAATATCCCGGCAAGCAGCGGAATGCAGAAGACCAGTAACGCCAGTGCCGTGATCAGATAAGCCCGCCTGCGAATTCCGGCCTCAGCTTTTTCGAGTGTCGCTTTATCATGACGGCTGAGAAAAATATCTTCGGGATCAACATAATGACCGGTGGAATATTCGGCACCATCTGACCAGAGTTCCTCCGATATGATCTTTTCCTCTGTATCGTCTTCATATTCATTAAAATCAGCCTGATCGCCCGGCACGACATCGACTGATCCGCTCGTGGCGACAACGACCTCGTGACCGTGATCGACTATGTGATAGCCTCTTAATGACGGACAGCGTTCCCCGACAACATGTGTGACCGAGTATTCACTGAATACATCATCGATACTCAGCCATACCTCTGAGGCACCCTCAGTCTTCTGCATCCTGTATTCATCCCAGCAGTTACCGTCGGCTGTGTTCCGGTAAGTCACCGACCCCAGAACAACATACTCGACTCCGTCAACAAGCAGCACATCTCCTCTTGAAAACTTCATTGTTTTTCCGTTTCTCCTTTCCGGATACAAATATACATTATTTATTATACCGCAGCATCTGTCATACAGTCAACAGCCAGTTTATCCGCAAACAAGCGCTGCCCTGTCAATAATAATACATTTTCTGTACTTTTACGGTAAATACAGCTTGATCATCGTATAGATAAATATACTTAATGCTTACTAAATTTTGTGATACACTATTTAATTGACAAAAACACCTCATTGTTTTATAATTTACTAAGGAAACACTGATTAAATGGGATTTGCGGGGCTGTGCCCCGAACCCTCACGCTGATTTATGAATAAATCAGCGTTTCCCTAAGGAAACACGGATCAAACCGGCCTCATGCCGGACAAATGTTATGAAAAAGGAGAAATATCTATGCCACCAGGAGGAGGAAGGCTCGGACCGGGATTTCTGACAGAAGAAGAAAAGCAGAACAAGCCCAGAGTAACCAGAGGACTTTTAAAGAGGATCTTCTCATACCTTAAGCCGTACAGAATACAGATGTTATTTGTACTTGCAGCAATACTCTGCTCCGCCGTGCTGACCCTTATGCCGTCGGTACTCACCGGCCGCATAATCGACGACGGACTTATCGCAAAAAATCTTAACAAGCTCATTTTCTACATAGTTCTTTCCTTCGGCGTTACCCTGCTTGCCAATCTTATCGGCATTCTGGAAAGCTACTTAAACACATGGATAGCACAGCACATTACCTACGACATGAGAAATTCCATGTACTCACATCTGCAGAAAATGTCGCAGCGGTTCTTTACGAACAATAATCAGGGCGACATAATCACACGAATGACAAGCGACATTTCCGGAGTACAGCAGATAATCACGAACACGCTCACAAGCATTATCTCAAACTCCATCACACTGACCGTTGCACTGGTTCTCATGTTCCGTGAAAACTGGAAGCTTGCGCTGGTCGGCATAGCTGTAGTACCGCTGTTTGTCATTCCGACAAGAAGTGCCGGAAAACGCCGGTTCGAGATCACCCGTGAATCGCAGGCCTGCAGTGACGAGATAAACGGCATTCTCAACGAAACACTTTCCGTAAGCGGTCAGCTTCTCGTAAAGCTCTTCGGAATGGAAAAGACGGAGTATGAACGCTACGAGGCCGCCAACAGAAAAATGATTGGGCTCAACATTAAAGAAAGCATGGCCGGACGCTGGTTCCGTATGGCTCTCGGAACTTTTACAAACATCGGTCCTATGCTCATCTACCTTGTCGGCGGTATAATAATGATGCGCTTCGACCCGACAGTTACCGTCGGTCAGATAAGCGTGCTCGTGGCTCTTCTCAGCAAGATGTACATGCCGGTAAACCAGCTGTTGAACATTCAGGTCGACTGGATTCGTTCCATGGCCATGTTCACGCGTATTTTCGAGTACTACGACATGAAGCCTGAGATTGAAAACGCACCGGATGCAGTTACACCTGACCACGCCTACGGTGAAGTTGAATTCCGCGGTGTGCGCTTTTACTACGAACCGGAGCGCGAGATACTTCACGACATAAGCTTTAAGCTCGACAAGGGCAACTGTATCGCGATCGTAGGTCCTTCCGGCTCCGGAAAGAGTACCCTTATAAACCTGATACCACGACTCTATGACGTTATCGAAGGAAGTGTGCTTTTTGACGGCAGAGACGTAAAAACTCTCGACCTTGGATTCCTCAGAGAAAATATCGGCATAGTAAGTCAGGAGACCTATCTTTTCAACGGAACCATACGTGACAATCTCCTTTACGCAAAACCGGATGCCACTGAGGAGGAACTTATCGAAGCGTGTAAACGTGCGAACATCTACGACTTCATTGAAAAACAGGAAACAGGGCTTGATACAATAGTCGGCAACCGCGGTCTCAAGCTTTCCGGCGGCGAAAAGCAGAGAATTTCCATCGCGCGAATCCTTCTCAAGGATCCGGCACTCATGATATTCGACGAAGCGACATCAGCACT
>CADAPI010000258.1 GCA_902789705.1 uncultured Ruminococcus sp. | reverse complement strand
GTTGAAACAAGTGCAGCTGATCCTGAAGAGAAAAAGCCTGAAGAGACTGTAAAGGAAACTGAACCGACTGAATCTGAAGACAAAAAGCCTGCTGAGACTGCGGTCCCCGAACCTTCACAGACTGAAGCAACGGAACCTGCTGAATCAGAGAAAGAAGAACCTTCAGAGCCTGCTGAAACAGAACCTGAAACGACAGCTGTTCCTGAAAATGGCAAGAGGGAAGATAGTCATGCAGTTCCTCCTAAAAATGATCAGGTTCCATCTACTGAGATAACATCTGTTACGATTTGGCTTGAGAAACCGGTAGCAGGCGCGAAGCCTGACTATACGGCATTATTCCCTTCAGACGCAAACTATTATTCCGAATCATTTAGCAATGAGTATTATAAAAATTACATTCGCTGGCTGGATGTTAATACCAATAGCTTTATGTACAAGGATAGCGGTGTGTTCGAGGCCGAGCATGAATATCAGGTCGTACTCTTCTTGACAGCAAAGGATGGTTTTTCTTTCGCTACTGGTACATCAGCTAAAGTGAATTCCGAAGCTTCCTCAAATAATTACGTCCGCTTCAATCACTATTGATGCACCGGTAGCAGGCGCGAAGCCAGACTGCACTGCAGTATTACCTTCTGGGGCTAACTATTATATTTATTCTAAAGATTCTTCTAGTGTTGTTTGGGTTGATGAAAGCATTGACAAGGAACTTGATCCTGATAGTTCTGTGTTTAAGGCAGGACATCAGTATACGGTTTATGTCACCCTGATTGGAAAAGAAGGATATACATTTTTAGCTAGTTCTACAGCAAAAGTGAATGGACAATCGGCAAAAACAGTGATGTGGACGGATGTTCAGTTTCTTGTCCAATTCACATTCCCGGTTTTGGAAGGTAATCCTGATGATATAATATCGCTTGTCTCTGTCAATCTGGATGCACCGGTGATTGGTGCAAAACCGGATTACACAGCGGAGCTTCCGTCAGGTTCAAATTACTTTTTAGCTGAATTTAACACCAATTATTTCCGACATGACATTGGTTGGTTAGATGATACAACAAACAGTTATGTTGACACGGAAAACGGAATTTTTAAGAGCGGTCGCACGTATATAGTTTATATCTACCTGACGGCAAAAGAAGGATACTATTTTTCGAGTAACACAACTGCCAAAGTGAATGGACAGGCAGCAGCGGTATCTTTATCCGAAGGTCAATTAAAAATTGAATATACCTTCCCGGCGTTGGAGGGAGATATTACTGATTTGATTTCTTCTGTCTCTATTTCTCTGGATGCTCCAGTAGTTGGCGCGAAGCCTGATTATACGGCAGAATTCCCAGTAGGAGCAAATTATTATTCTGATAAAAAAATAACAAACTCTTGTTTCCGCAATGACATTTTTTGGAGAGATGTTACAACAGGTTATGAAATGGATCCGGATAACAGTTTGTTCGAGAACGGACATAAGTATAATGTCATTATTTTTTTGTCTGCTAAAGAAGGATATTCTTTCCATAATATATCAGTAACGCTAAATGGACAGTTGGCACAAGGATTTATTGATGAAGGACTGCTAGAAATTACTTATTCCTTTTCTGTGTTGGGTGGCCTGAATATCGGCGACACAGCTACGGTCGGTGGCAACAACTATACGATCACGAATAATCAAACTGACGGTACTGGTACAGTTACACTTACCGGAGTATCAGATAAGCGTGCTACGGTCTCGGTTCCTAATACTGTAGTGATAAACGGCTATGTTTATAAGGTCAACAGGATCGGCACTAAGGCATTCTATGGCGACAAGACTCTGAAGACAGTCAGTATCGGATCCAATGTTACTGTTATTGACTCCTATGCATTCTATGGATGCTCAAATCTCACAAAAGTATCCGGAGGCAAAGTGCTGAAATCGATCGGATCCAAGGCATTTGCATATTGCTCAAAGCTTAAATCGTTCTCTATCTCTTCAACAGTCTTGAATAAGATCAGTTCTTATTCATTCCAGAAGGACAAGAAACTTAAGACGATCTATATCAAGTACACGACCAAGCTGACAAAGAGCGGAGTAAAGAAGTCTCTTAAGAAATCTTATGTAAAGACTGTCAAGGTCAAGAAGTCTAAGGTAAAGAAATATAAGAAGTACTTCAAGAAGTCAAATTCAGGAAGAAGCGTTAAGGTTAAAAAGTAAAACTTTATTTTCAAACTCCGGAGAAATCCGGAGTTTGAAATTGATGTGTTATCGCAATTTCCTTACTCATCCTGCAAGGTTTCCACCACCTGTTTCGAGCAGGGATATCTCTTTCATTTTGAATTTTTCTGAAGCGTCCGTATATGTTGATTAAGCATTGTCTTATATTCCATTTAAAAGAACAACGGATTATACTTAAAAAAGTTTGATTATTGATTATTAGGGGGTCTAACATGAAAGCAAAGCGTTTACTTGCCGGTCTCGTTGCTGTGGCTATGACCATGGGAATGATGTCTTCCTTGGTGCTAGCTGATGAGTCAGAGAACGCACCCGAAGAAACGAGTGCCGTTGAAACCACAGAACCCAAAGAAAAAGAGGCTAAGGAGCCGGAAGAGAATAAACCTTCCGAGTCATCCAAAGAAGCCGATTCTTCTGAATCTGAAGACAAAAAGTCGGCCGAGACAACGGCGCCCACTGAGTCTAAGAAAGAAGAACCTTCGGAACCGGATGAAACAGAACCTGCAACGACAGCTGCTCCTGCTGTTGGCGGAAAGGAAGACGGTCATGCAGTTCCACCAAAAAATGAGCAGGTTCCGTCTACAGAGATTACCTCTGTTAAGATTACACTTGATGCACCTGTGATCGGCGCGAAGCCTGATTACACAGCTGAATTCCCCACAGAAGCAAACTACTATTCCGAATCCTTTAGTAATGAGTATTATCAAAATTACATTTGTTGGTTGGATGTTAGTGCCAATAGCCATATGTATAAGGCTAGTGCTGTGTTCGAGGCTGATCATGAATATCAGGTCATACTCTTCCTGACAGCAAAGAATGGTTTTTCTTTCACTGCCGGTACAACAGCCAAAGTGAATGGCGATAACGCAAAAACATCAATTGATGAAGACGGTCGCCTTAGGGTTACATACAATTTTCCGAAGCTTCAGCTTAAAAAAATAACTTCTGTAGAAGTAAGAATTGATGTGCCTGTTGCTGGCTCAAAGCCGGATTACGATTTGGATTTCCCATCAGGAGCACTTTATTATTCCGAAAATAACAATAACCAAATCTATCGGAACGATATTCGTTGGCAAGATAAAACAGACAACAACAAAATTCTTGATCCTGATAGTGCTGTGTTTGAGACGGGACACGAATATGATGTTTATATATACCTGACAGCAAAAGCAGGATATAAATTCTCTGAAAATACAAAATGCACGCTGAACGGAAATGAAGCAACCTTGAATTTCTTAAATGGTAATGGCGATACGCTCGGCATAGTTTATACCTTCAAAACCGTACTTACTGAGATATCTTCTGTTTCCGTTACTTTGAATGCACCTGTCGCCGGTGCAAAGCCGGAATATACTGCTGTACTCCCATCCGGTGCAAACTGTTATGTGGAAACTCAGGCCACGGGTACATATGTGCGTAATGGAATTAAGTGGCGTGATATGAGTACATCAACCGATCTTGATCCGGATAGTGATGAGTTGGACACTTGTATGAAGTTTCTTTCTACCTGTCAGCAAAGGACGATTATACTATTTCAAATAATATAACAGTCCAGATAAACGGGCAGACTGCAACGACAAGTTCCTATTTTGGCCATCTTCTAGTCTGTTATACTTTCCCGGCATTAACATCTGTGAATACTCTTAGCGTCACGCCTAAAACTGCGAAGGTCAAATACAAGAAACTTAAGAAAAAGAAGCAGACTGTTGCTCGTGCAAAAGTCATGAACGTCAGCAAGGCTAAGGGCAACGTGACATATAAGCTTACAGGTGTAAAGCGCGGCAAGTCAAAGAAGTACAAGAAGTATTTCAAGATCAATGCCACGACGGGTAATGTTACCATCAAGAAAAAACTCAAGAAGGGAACCTATAAGGTCACATGCGTTGTAAAAGCGGCAGGCGATTCCAACTATAAGGCAGGAACCAAGACGGTAACATTTACGATCAAGGTAAAGTGATGAGCTGAT
>CADAPI010000257.1:3269-6201 GCA_902789705.1 uncultured Ruminococcus sp. | reverse complement strand
TAACGGATATGAACGGTGTCTTAGGTCAGAAAGGATACTGTGATTATGTTCTTTTCGGACGTGACGGACTTCCGCTGGCAGTCATTGAAGCCAAGAGAACAAGTACCGATCCGAACAACGGCAGAAAACAGGTCTCACTGTATGCTGACTGTCTGGAACGAAAATTCGGACGGCGACCGGTGATGTTTACCACAAACGGATTCGAAACTTACTTCTGGGATGATAAATCCTCGCCGCAGAGAAAGGTCAGCGGATTATTCACAAAATCAGACCTTGAAAAGCTGATGAATCGTCGCGAAACACGTAAAAAGCTGATCAGTGTTCCGATAGACGATAAGATAACAGACCGTTACTATCAGAAAGAAGCTATCCGTGCGGTATGTGAGCATATTGAAGCAGGATTACGTAAAGCACTTCTTGTTATGGCTACCGGTACCGGCAAGACCAGAACTGCGTCAAGTCTTACATATCACTAATATTCTGTTCCTTGCAGACAGAACAGCACTTGTTAAGCAGGCGAAGGATGATTTCAAGAATTATCTGCCGGATATGTCGCTGTGTAATCTCTGCAGCAACAAGGATGACAGGAATGCACGTATTGTGTTCTCAACTTATCCGACTATACTGAATGCAATAGACAGCACAAAGACAAAGGACGGAATACCGCTGTTTTCTCCGGCTCATTTTGATCTTATAATCACGGATGAAAGTCACAGAAGTATTTTCAAAAAGTACCGTGCTATATTTGAATACTTCGATGCGATTATGGTTGGACTGACGGCTACACCTAAAATGGATGTTGACCGCAATACCTATGACTTCTTTGAAGTTGAAAATGGTGTGCCGACCTATGCCTATGATTACGAAACTGCAGTATATACCGATCATGTGCTTGTTCCGTATTACAATTATGAAGTCAAGACCAGATTTCTTGAAGAGGGCATCACTTATGACAACCTTTCCGAAGAAGACAGGGAACGTTATGAAGATGATTTTGCCGAAGACGGCTATGTGCCTGACTTTATTCCGTCGGCGGCTCTTAATCAGTTTGTGTTTAACGAGAAAACAGTAGATACCGTTCTGCAGGATCTGATGGAGCGAGGCATTAAAGTTCACGGCGGAGACAGGCTCGGAAAGAGTATTATTTTCGCCCAGAACAAGGATCATGCTGAGTTTATCGTTCAGAGATTCAATAAACTTTATCCGGCATATAACGGTACTTTTGCACAGCGTATCACATGCGATGACAGCTATGCACAGACGGTTATCGATGATTTTAAAATACCGGATAAAATGCCTGTTATCGCTGTTTCAGTAGATATGATGGATACCGGTATAGATGTTCCTGAATGTGTGAACCTTGTATTTTTCAAGAAGGTTCGTTCGAAAACGAAGTTCTGGCAGATGATAGGCCGTGGCACACGACTTTGCCGAGATCTTTCATGTATCGACGGTATTGACGGCGAATATGGAGGAAAGTGCCGTTTCCTGATTTTCGATTACTGCGGTAATTTTGAATATTTCAGAGAGCATCAGAATGGTTACGAAACAGGGGAGACAAAGTCGCTTACTGAGAGCATCTACTGCAGACGGACGAAACTGATTGCAGCACTTCAGGGCATTGATTTCAGCGATGAAAAACATCAGGGCCTCCGTAAGCAGCTTGTTGATATCTGCCTTGGAAATGTTAATGATCTTTCCTATGATATCATGTCAGTTAAACTCAAAATGGAGTTCGTGGAGAAGTTTAAGAAAGCTGATAAATGGAACTGCCTTGACGATACTGATCTCTATGAACTTGAAAAGCATATCGCACCGCTTGTTACTTTCACTGATACAGACGAGTACGCAAAGCGTTTCGATAATTTCATGTACAGCATGATGCTTTCAAATATCAATCAGCTGCCGTCTATGCGTAAGCAAAGATATACATTATCCTTTACAGCTGAACAGCTTGAGAAGAAGTCAACTATTCCGCAGATTCAGCAGAAACTTACGCTTATAAAAGATATCCAGACAGAAGAATTCTGGCAGGAAATCAGTACGCTTACACTGGAAGATATTCGAACAGAGCTTCGTGATCTTATGCAGTTCCTCAATGACGGAACGAAAAAGCCGAAGATCTTTACCAGACTGGACGATCCTGTTCTTGAATGCAAAGAAGGCGAACTGCTCGATGCAGCCTATGATTTCGAGGACTACCGGAAAAAGGTAAACCGCTATGTCGAAGAGCATAAGAACGATGCGGTAATCTACAAGCTGAATCATAATCTTCCGCTGTTAAAGGAAGACTTTGAAGAACTTGAAAGAATATTCACCAAAGAACTTGGCGACAGTGATGACTATAAGCGTGAATACGGAGATACTCCGTTCGGTCTGCTTATCCGTAAGATAGCGAAACTCGATCATGACAGCGCAATGTCGGCGTTCTCGGCATTTATCAACGACAGCTCACTGAATCAGAAACAGATCGAATTCATTCTTAAGATCATTAACCACATCGAGAACAACGGCTACATCGAGGACATTAAAATTCTTATGAAGCCTCCGTTCGACAAACCGACAAGTTTCATGAAGCTGTTTGATGCAAAGACTAAAAACGCTCTGCTTCAGACTATCGAAAGCATAAGAAACAACGCCCTTCAGGTAGTGGCGTAAAAAGGTATTTTTCATCATGTAATGATGAAAAATATATAAATAGTAATGGCCGTCTCGCAGAGGCGGCCATTTCCTTTCATTATCTGAATCTGTTCTGAGCGGCATCGTAGTTATATCCGATACCTGCAAGCTTGTTCTTTATTTCGTCCTCTGAAACGTCAAGATCGTCACAGAGAGCGGCAAGCGAACTGTACTGGTCGCGAAGTTTTGTGTTTATAACACTCAGAAGTATAGCCGGATCATTTGGAAGCATAATTATTCTCCTTACCATTAG
>CADAPI010000257.1:0-3259 GCA_902789705.1 uncultured Ruminococcus sp. | reverse complement strand
CCGGACAGATGTCCAGAACTGCTCGCATTGGTGCTACCATTGCATCTTCAAAGCGGCATGTCCACTGGATGTTTTCGTCTATTGTGTTGCCGTTAAGACCGTCGATGGTATCACCGTTCTTTATCTGGTCTCCGCACTGCATTACGAAGAATGCGATGTTGTAGATGTAGTTTACAACATTGTCCGGATCAAGCTTTTTGAAGTGGCACTGAATATCCGGAAGACCTACCGCACACATACCGTGTGTGTCAACAAGCATTTCTTCAGTCTTTTCAATTTTAAAGAAACGGGCGTTTACGCAGTAGCATACAAAACGGTCCTGCTTTTCAACTTTTCCGCTTCTTATAAGATCAGCCGGAATAAGCTTTCCGCCGGACGGGATCCATACTGCTTTGCAGTCTTTGAATATATCAACAACTACTTCAAGCCAGTTCATAAGAAGCCTGGTTCTGTGTTCAGTGTCGAGTGCTGCCATCATATCGGCTGCAAGGATCTTGTGGGTGCACTTTGAAAGAAATTCATCACGGCCTTTGATTTCTCTTATCTGAGCTCGTTCAGCATCGGAAATCTCTGACTGACTGAACGGCATGATGTTTCCAAGAATGACCTGAGCAGGAATGTCGGTATCTTTAAAGTGACTCATGAATCTTTTTACACCGAAGCTTGTAAGTTCCGGGCTTGAAGCGATGGTATCAGCTTTTCCGCACTTTGCTTCCAGAGCGCTTTTTAATATTTCAGCATCCGGACGTACAGGTTCGTGCTCGAACAGAAGCCACATCTGGAATACGTTGCTCTGCTGTTCGTACTCGTCGGACAGTTTTCTTTTTTTATGTTCTTTTTTCACTGAAGTTCCTCCGTATATATCAGATAAACGCTGTTTAACTATAAGAGAGGGGAGAGCGGGACTTAGCCGCAAATTCCACACAGAATTAATTCTACCATATTACTGCGTATTTTTCAATTATAGTAAACAACAAAAAAACGACCATTTTCAGGTCGTTTTTTTGAGTCTGAATCCTTGAATGGGAGGAAAACAGACGAGGGTGAATTGATATATTGTATTTTGGAAATAGCTTATTTAACGAGACCGAGTCCCCAGATAGTGAAGCTGCCTGATGCTGAGATCGAAACATCAAGTTCGCCTGCAGTATCCTGATAGTAACCGAGTTCTGCGTCAGGACCGCCCCATGTATACTGCTTGTTGCCGTTTACCTTGGTGGTCTTGCCGTTTACAGTTACGTTTACGCTTCCCATGCCGGAACTGTTAGCCTTGAATACGATGATGAGTCCCTTGCCGTTAGCCTTGAATGTCATCGGAGCGCCGCCGCTTGATGTGTAGCTGTAAGGAAGTGAATTATAACCGTTTCCTCTCTTGAATGATCCGCCGTTGAAGTTCTGGAGATCTTTTTCAGGATCAGCATTGATACATGTGTAGTATTCAGAACCGTATTTTGATCCGGTAGGTATGCTGTATGATTCGGAGCGGTTTTCAGTTCTCATAGCCTGACGTGTATAGTAAGCCATACAGTCAGCTACAAGCTGGCCGCCGTTCTTGTGCGGATGGTATTCATCTGAGAAGTAGTCGCTCTGTTTGAGGAATCCGCTCTTGAATGCCCCCTGAAGAGCATTGTGCATGCTGATAACAGGAATGTCAAATACCTTGCTTGAAGCTTCCATCTGAGCCTGGCTGTTATAGCCGCCCTTTGAAGTAGTGATAAGTGCAATAACTGCAGGATCGTTCGGCAGTGAGAGGAACTTTTTGATGCAGCTCTCGAAGCACTTCTTGTACATGATATCTTCATGGTCATTTACTGAGAATTCGATAACAACGATATCAGGATTGTGGCTGCAGATATCCTTTTCGCTTCTTACAAGTCCTACAACTGAAGAAGTACCTGAGAGACCGGCATTAACTTCCTTGAAAGTTCCCTTGCAGAAGTTGTTCTTTATGTATGCTGAGAACGGACTGCTGTAGTTCTTTCCTTCGGTAATTGAACCGCCGAGATAAGCCAGTGTAAGCGGTTCGCCCTGTGAAGCCGCATCAAGTTTTGCAGCAAGACGTGCTGTATTGCCCATGCTGAGGATCGAGCTCTTGTAGAAGTTTATCCATTCAGCAGATGCTGTTTCCTGATAGTCATCCCATTCATTTTCCGGTTTCGGAGGCTGCGGGAATTCTTCTATTTCTGCATTGAGCCACTGGAATATGAGCATTGCATCAGTAGCGTCTATAGCCTTGTCACGGTTTACGTCGGCAGCTTTTTTCTGGGCATCGTCCGTAAGACCGTCGATAAGAGCGCTTTTTATAAGACAGAGGTCAGGAATGTTTATCTTTCCGTCATAGTTGATGTCGCCATATGTAAGCTTCTTGGATTTCGGACCTTCGATCTGTGTAGCTTCGCCGGCACCGGCAGCATTGTCAACGTAGAAGTCAAAGGTTCCTTCTTTGGTTTCAACGTAGAGGAAAGCTGCAGTAGCATCTGCAGGAATGGTATATTCGGAATTTGCGAGCTGTACCCATTCGCCCTTAATTGTAGTAGCTTCAGCGATGGCATCGTAGTTTGTCTGGCCTGCTGCATCAGTGTACTGGAGCTTCATGTAGAATGTTTCTTCTGCTCCTCCTGCAGTCTGCATTGCATTGCAGCTGAAGCTGTATTTTTTGCCCGGTTCGAACAGTGTAAGGTCAAGTTCCTTCTGCGCACCATTCCACGCAGCTGTACGGCCTGTTACGGACAGGCAGTTGATGCCGTCAAAAGGTTTTTCATCACTTAAGGAAAGTTTGGCTCCGCCGCGTCCTGTCCAGCTGTGATTACCGTCATCGAAATGGTCAGCAAAGAATAATTCCTTTTCTGAACCTGAGTCCGAACCGCCGTCTGCGGCTGCGGAATTCTCAGCTGCTGCGTTTTCGTTTGCTGCTGTATTTTCATCAGCAGATACTGTAAATGACATTATTCCCGCTGAAAGAACAAAAGCAGTCAGTGACGCAGTAAATTTTTTCAGTTTGAAAGACATATAAATGATACCTCTTTTCGTAACCGGACTGATGACTGACTGTATTTCAGTCTTTACAGTTCCGGTCATTAAAATAATACACTGATTAGCTGATAATTAAAAAATATTATCAACATCACACAAAATCCTGTATAAATCATATCATAGTTATCAGTTCTTTACAACCTATAATATGCACAAAAGGTGGATAAAAAAGATATTTGTATTCAAGTTGTTCATATTAATATGTACAACCTGCTGTCGTGCAGTA
>CADAPI010000256.1:4097-4655 GCA_902789705.1 uncultured Ruminococcus sp. | reverse complement strand
GGTTTTGAAAATGGTGTTCTACCAAGGGACTTTTGAGATTATCGTGCAAGGTAAATTCACAAAAATTTAATAGAATATGCCGCTGTGGTGGAATAGGCAGACACAAGGGACTTTGATGTTTGTACTCATAGAAATATGAGTCTGCGGGTTATCCGCAGAGAGTGCCTATGGAGAAATCCATAGAGTAGAAGTCGGCTAAAACGGTGAAGGCACAAACAGAACGCCGTGCTAACCCTTTCGGGTGAGTGTAGAGACTTTACACCGACTACCTAAGTCCGTAAGGATATGGTAAAGACCAAGTCCGGACTACAACATACATTTGTGTGGCTATGGTAACATAGAGTAGTGTGAAAATCCCTCGCTGGCGACAGCGTACCGGTTCAAGTCCGGTCAGCGGCACCATTAAAGCAAGTTCTCATTTGAGAGCTTGCTTTTTTTTCATGCCCTCGTTTATTTTCTCTTCTTCTTTTCCTTGTCTTCTGCTTCTTCCTTGCTATCTCCACCAAGCACCTTTGCTATGGTCTCAGCGGATTCGATCTTCGACTTGTATTCGAGATG
>CADAPI010000256.1:782-4079 GCA_902789705.1 uncultured Ruminococcus sp. | reverse complement strand
AAGGCTCGCACAGCTGTGTCTCAGATCGTGAAAACGGATCTTCTTCAGATCGTTTCTCTTCATCACATAATGAAAATGACTGGTCACGAAATTCGGACTTATGAGCTTCCCTGTATTATCTCTGCATACGAAGCCGTCAAACTCTCTGTCGAAGTCAGGCCCCAGAAGCTTTGAATAGTAACCTTCAAGATACTTTCTCTCCTTCAGCATCTTTTCTATATGCGGGATCAGAGGAAAAGTCCTGACACTCGCCCTGGTCTTGAGCTGATTTTCCACGATTATCTCTTCCTTGCCGTTTCCGTATGAATTTGAGATCTTACGTCTTACGGTTATGGTTTTCGCATCGAAGTCGATTGAATCCCACTTCAGACCAAGGATCTCACTCTTACGAAGCCCGTAATAAGCTGCTATGTGAATGACAAGCTCCAGCCTGTCGCCCTTGAACAGCTCAAAAAGCTTGTCAAGTTCCTCCTTGGAGTAGAAATTCGCTTCAAACTTCTCCATCTTCGGAAGATCGACCTTATCTGCTACATTGACATTGAGAAAATCGACCTTGACCGCATATCTGAGAGCCTTATGGATATTAGCGTGATAATGCTTTACCGTACTCGCAGAAGCTCCGCTGTTGTACTTTTCATTATAGTACTGCTGCAGGTGCATCGGAGTCAGTTCACTAAGCAGAAGTCCCGGATAGTACTTGTCGAAGTACTCCGTTATTCTTGTCACCACGCCTCTGTAACCGATAAAGGTGTTGTTAGAGATAGAAGGTTTTACGATATCGAGCCATTTGAGAAGAAAAGCTCTGAACTCGATCTCATTTTCACTGTTCGGGCTGCTTTCAGCTTTCACAGTTTTAGGCTTTTTGGCAGGATCAACTTTCGTAAGGCTGCCTGTCAGGTATTCTTCGTAGAACGCCGTAACGATCTCTTTAGTCATTGCTGTCAGTGCCTTATTTGAGCAACCCACGCTGAGATTAGTGCAAACCCACTTTCTCTTTCTTTTTCCTTCGTCATCCCTGAAATCAAAGATAACATAATGCTTACCATTCTTTTCAGAAGTGATGTACTTAAAAGGCAGACTTGCTTTCATTTGAAATTTCCTCCTTGTGATCGAAAGCGACAGTCTGCGCTGCTGACTATCTTATTGTAGCGCGCATTGCTGCCATTTTCAATACCTTTTCTACCAGTTCTACAAATGTATTACACAAAAGACTTTTCTACCTATCATTTTTGTGCGCATTGTAGGACGAACTCAATAACGGACGCTTTGGCGACCTTTATCTTTCTACCACAAGGGATCCTTTTTATCTGCCCTTCATTAATAAGCCGATAGACTTTTTTCCTTTCGTAGCCTAGCATTCGGCATAAGTCCTTCACTTCGAGAAGCTCAGGATATCCGGAATACACCTTCTGATACATACTTTCAATAAGCATCATATCCATAGAATTTACCTCCTCCCTGTTTCTGAAAAAGTCTTTCCCCGGAAAAGCGTTGATGTTCCATATTCAATTGTCAAGATTCTAAAACACCCGACTTTTGGTCGGGTGCAGGCACATCGTTATCAGTTGTTTTTATGCCTGAAAGTGATGTACTGTTGGCAGCTTCCCGTCCGAAAACAGGAAGCTCCCGACAGCATATCGCTGTCATTTGAATAGGAGAATCCAAACATGAAGACGCTGTTGGCAATGCCCGAACCCCTCACTCAGGCACTGCCGACAACATCTCTGCTGCCGTTAAAATAGAAAGGACGATTTACGATAAGGAACGGAACATGATCTTCGGAGCAACCACGTCCGTTCCCTCGTTGAATATATATAACCCCTCCAAAGAAAAGAAAGGAGACAACCAGAAGGAATCAGCCGCCGTCTGCCTTAAAACGACTGACCCTTCTCACTAATATACCGAAAAAACGGGATTTTTAACGCCCTGGGCGCCGAATTTTCCTGTGTGCAGACTTAAATTTGGAAAAACGAACAAGCCTCACCCTGTTTTTTCGTGCCTGATTATGTAATTACGCAGATAACGTGATCCTCTTCTCAGCGTTCTCGTAATCGACATGGCAGAAACACCGTATTCGCCGGCAAGCTGCATGAGCGTTATCTTTTCATTGTCCCTGCCAAAATAATAGGCCCGTATCATCTCATACTCATAGCTGTAATGCGTTTTCAGCCATTCAAGAGCCAAAGGCAGAAGCTCTCTCCGCCTCTCCCACTCCATCTCCGCTTCCAGTTCTAGCCTGTACTCCTCCGTAGTCGTCGGATCGACGATCTCGGGCAGATTACCGTAGCTGTAACTCAAAAGACCGTTATCCTTGTCCCGTTCTTCGAGATAGTACTCACGTCTGCCAAGGCGGTTGTATTCCTTCTCGACATTATCCGGCACACCGTCGAAGTGCTGATAGATATATCCTCCCATGGCATTACTCCGTCAGTCCCAGCGAGGTCAGCGGTCTGAAACCTCTGCTCTGAAGTTCTCTGTTGCAGGCACTGAGACTGTATTCGCTGCTGAACGCACAGCCATAAAGGTAATGCAGGATAATGATATCACGCTGGATATTGTAATTGAGACTTATATGCGTCAGAGAAAAAAGATATCTGCTTCTCATCGGGTGAAGCCTCAGCCCTATGCAGATAGCCGCAGTATGTTCCAGGCTTATCTCACAGTCGTACCGCTGATACCTGTAGACAGAAGCCACGCTTATCCCTGTTATTTCGGACAGCTTGTATGAATTCGTAGCTGTATCGCTCATATACCGAAGCAGCACTTCACAAAAGCTTTCTCCTGTTTTATGAGTCACAAATCCTATATCCTTATATCTGCTGGTCTCACGCTGTGAAAGCGGGTGAACTATCGGTAACGGTTTGATGCCATACTTTTTCTTTCCCATAATGATCCTTTCCCGGACATCAGGGTGCAGAAAGTCAGAGTCTGACCATCGCACACTTATGCCCGACGATCAGACCCCGGCAGATATGATCGGTAATCTTCCACGGAAGCCGGAAACTCCTGCGCAGTGAGCTTTCCGTGGTGTTTATTTCTGAACTATCACCATTATACTTTATATGTTCCGTGAAGTCCATTTCAGGCGGTGAGAATTTTTCATTCTGCGGTGAATGCCGTTAATGCGCTGTATTACGTTATCCGAAAGACTTTATATTAATTTCGGTACAAAACTGCTAAGACGCAAAGAAGCCGAAACCTTTAGGAAATCCCAGAGGTTTCGGCTTCTTTTTATTTTCTCATTGAATGAGAATGTTCACAGAAATGTTACAAACACATATACATGTATAATATATA
>CADAPI010000256.1:0-741 GCA_902789705.1 uncultured Ruminococcus sp. | reverse complement strand
GAACTTCATCAGTACACCCGTGCCGCTAATCTGAAATTATCATTATTTACATTACTCTTTTCTTTCTTATTTCTCTTTTCTGAGAGGAACAAGTCCATGACTTATAAGTTCCTCATTAAGTGCTTCCACAGTCATATTCTTATTGTAAAAACAACCTAACAGATACCTTTTACAGATACGATACTTCTGACTGTGTGCAGTAAGCTGTTTACCTGCCAGAGAAAAAAGATATTCAATCCGAGGATAATACAATCTTAATCCTACGCACAGAGAAATAAGTGTATCGGTGTCCGGTAAGGTTTCGTCCTTCAGAGAAATATAGCGATAAAGTGAAGCCTTTGATACTCCTGTTATCTCTTCTATTTCTTCTTTAGTGATGGCAGAACCGATCCCACCAACGTATCTGGCAAATGCCTGATGAAAGCTTTCGTCAAGACTATGTTGGATATACTCGGTTTTATCCATAAGTTCAGGACTTATCTCAGTTAGAAGCACAAACGTTTTCTCGATTACACTTTTCGTGTAAATTTCCTTGCTCATACTCGTTCTGGTCCAGTTGAATACGTCACCGCCTTTTATCGTGTTCTACATCCTTATTATACCATAGAATGGTATATATTTCAATGTGATACTATGATAGAAAGAACCGTAACCACGACAAGAAAAAAGCTCCCGCTGGTCAAAGCAGGAGCAAGTAAAATCTTATGTATTCTACGATACGGTAACGTCTGTATACTGTCA
>CADAPI010000255.1 GCA_902789705.1 uncultured Ruminococcus sp. | reverse complement strand
AGACGCTTCATATCATCAAAAATTCCGTCGATAACTTCATTTTCAAACAGTTCCACAGGTGAATAGAATGAGACAATAACAGTATCACCTGCTTCAACAATCTGGAAATCAATATACACCTGCGGTGTCTGCGAGATCATAAATCCGAGTTCGCCGAAAACATCAAGACAGTTCCTGTCAAGAAGTTTCTGTCCGATGGTATATGAATAAACGACCGGAGCCACCGGTGCAGATGAGTCATGATGAAGATCACGTATAAGCTTCTGCACCTTGATTCCGCTGTATGCGCTGTATGAAAGGTTTTCACGGAATGTTCCCGCCGTTCTTTTTACTCTTTCCGCAAATGTATCGGAAACGCGGCATTCTGTATCAACTATAAGAAGATTTGTAAAGTCTGCTACTACCTTTTCAATGCCTTCAGTGCATGTATCACGGTTGAACACAGGAATATTGATAAGGAAACGGTTATCGGCTGACCAGCGTTCGATCGCTGAAGCGTACACTGTAAGAAGTGCCATGGCCGGTGTTGCTTTGTTTGCAGCACAAACTTTTTCAAACTTATCCCACTTGCTCTTTTCAATTTTTACAAGTTTACGTCTGTAACTGCAGTTTCCGTTTTCAAGTGCACTTTCATTTACAGGAAGTTCAGGTCTTCCCGGCATAGTAAGAGTTTTCTTTTTCCAGAACGCTTCGGCTTCTGCAATGTCATTTTTCAATGCTTCTTCCTGCGAAGCAGCATATTCAGCAAGGCTCCAGTCCGCCGGCACATCCGGCTCATTTCCGGTGTAGAGTTTGCAGAGATCATTCATGATGATGTAGAAACTCATAACATCAGCAGCTATAAGGTCAAGGTCAAAGCAGATCCTTGTTCTGTTTTCCGGAAGCAGTGCAAGCGCAAGACCTGCTGTTTCACCTTCGTCTATTTTCAGTTTTCTGGCTGAACGTTCATCACGTACAGTCTGCAGTCTGCTTTCTGCTTCAGAGTCTGATAAATTTCGTAAATCAAATACATCAAGTTTATCAAAAGCTGACTTTTCCATAATGCACTGATTTCCGGAAGGAGTTATTTTCATTCTCATCATAGGATGATATTCAAATATTTTCTTCCATGCATCAGCAAGTCTGTCGGGTTCAACGCCTTTTCCGTCAAGCTCAAGATAAACATGACAGCTGACATTACCAAGGTTCTTCTTAAGGTTTCTTCCGAACCAGTATGACTTCTGTATCTCGGTCAGCGGAAATTCAGATGATAATGATTCTTTTCTGTTTCCCGAAACTTTAACGTTTTCAAATCCGCTGTGGGTTTTTACAAGGTCAAGCCACTTTTCAAACACCGGTGCCTCGCCAAGTTTGTGTACCGGGATCCTGATTCCGTACTTTTTAAGCCTGTTGGCAATATCCATTATCTGTATAGACGTCATTCCCAGTCCGGTAAGGTCTTCGTTCTTTTTTTCTTCTGAAAAATCAGAAATGAATTCCTTTACTATATCATACAATACTGACTCATTAAAATTTTCCATAAGTAAATTACTCCTGTAGAAATAAATAATTATAATTTTTTCTTACTGTGACAAGATCAAGGCTCTGGTCATCTGAGGTTACGAAGGCGCATATCTTCTGTCCGAGTTCAGGGTCAGGTTTGCCTGTAACAGCTGCTTCCTTCACATGATCTATTTTAAGAAGCATTTCCTCAACCTCAGACGGAGTTATTTTTTCACCGCAGCGGTTTATAAGTTCAACAACTCTTCCAAGTATCTTTATTCTGCCTTTATCGTCGGTCACAGCCTCGTCGCCGGTACGGTAAAAGAGGTCTTCTGTAAATGAACGTGCATTCGCTTCATCGTTTTTATAGTATTCCGTAACGACCGCCGGTCCTCTGACAAGAAGTTCCCCGCGTTCTCCGGCCGGTACCTCTTTACCGTCCGGACCGGTGATCTTCATCTCAGAACCTGAGCAAACCGGAAGTCCCTGTGTAGATATGATAGTTTCATAATCATCATCCACTGCCGTAGCACTTACAAAACCTTCACTCATGCCGTAGATCTGCTGGACCGTACATCCAAGACTCTTCATTGCCTCTGCCACAAGCTCCGGCGGACACATGGAACCTCCCGCCTGAATTACTCTGAGTGATGATATATCTTCTGAATCATCGTACTTTCTGTATTCGATGCAGGCTTTTATAAGTGCCGGAACAAGAGCAGCAACCGTGACTCTGTATTTTTCGGTAAGTCTCATTATTTCGTCCGGCGTGTTGTATTTTGAAATGACGACCGTACATCCGCGGGCAAGTGAACCCACAAGGCCCGGTCCGCAAAGATTCCAGCAGTGCATAAGCGGCATAGGAATAAGGTCAACATCCTCTTCTGTCATATTGATACTGTCCGCACACGTCATCTGGCAGTTGATGTAGTTTGCGTGTTTTCTCTCAATAAGCTTCGGAATTCCGGTCGAGCCGCTTGATGAAACTATTATTGAAGTATCAGTATAAACAGGGCCTTCTTCCACAGGCTTCTCCGTGATAAAAGGCGTAATATCAGCTGATTCAAATTCATCGGTGGTAAGAAGCCTTATGTTTTTTCCGCTTCCGGAAATACATCTTTCCGCAAGTGCAGTGTGATCATAACCCATAAAGCTGCCTGCAGATATATAAAGAGAAGGCTCAAGATTTTCGATGACCCCTTTTATTTCAGTCTCCCTGTAGGACATAAGCATAGGGTGAATGACAAGTCCCAGAGCATAGCAGGCGTAAATGATCTCGGCAACGCTAACTGCATTGGCCAGCTGAACGATTACCTTATCGCCCTTTTTAAGTCCCAGCGTCTGAAAATATCCTGCATACGCTCTGCTTCGTGTAACAAGCTGTTTAAAAGTAAGAGTTCGTTCATCATCAGTAACTGCTGTTTTGTCAGGATGCTTTTTAGCCTGTTCAATAAGCTGTTCAAACTGAGTAGTCTTCAGCCAGTGACCTTCCTTTATATACTTTTCAAAAAGACTATTTTCAAGTTTTTTCTGTTCAATATTCATTTTTTCACCTTTCGTATCGCTGATTACATAAATGCGGACAAAGCCGTGGTTTGAAGCCTAAGCGATCTTTTTCTCGTAAGTTTTCATCTGGCGTTAAGTTTATTTTTCATTTCCGGCCGGAATACCGAATTCCATACAGTGCAGGTAGATCTGACTTCGTCCGGTCTCAAATACACCGGCTGCTTTTTTTATATCGAACACGCCGATAATGCATGAGCCAAGTCCGAGCTTTTCAGCATCAAGTGTCAGTTTTTCAAGCATTATTCCTGA
>CADAPI010000254.1 GCA_902789705.1 uncultured Ruminococcus sp. | reverse complement strand
CCGTGATTACGGCGAAGCAGCTATTATGCTTGTTATCGTCATAGCCAACGCAGTGATAGGAGTAGTGCAGGAAGGTAAGGCTCAGAGAGCACTTGACGCTCTGAAGAAAATGTCTGTACTGAAAGCCACTGTTATTCGTGACGGCGAAACGAAGGAAATATCTTCAGAAGAACTTGTTACAGGCGATATTGTAGTCCTTGAGGCAGGAAAACAGGTGCCTGCTGATCTTAAGCTGCTTGAAACCGCCCGTCTTATGATGGACGAGACTTATGATGGACGAGAAAGCACTTACCGGTGAATCTGTCCCGGTTGAAAAGGACGAAAAATTTGTACCGGATGAAAAGACCGGTATAGGTGACCGTCTTGACCTTGCTTATATGACTACGGTCGTTACCGCCGGACGCGGTATCGGTGAGGTTGTCCATACGGGAATGGACACGCAGATAGGCAAGATAGCCGATATGGTAGGACAGGAAAAAGAAAAACCTTCTCCTCTCCAGAAAGGCATGAACGAACTCAGCCGTACTCTCGGCATTGCAGTTATCGTTATATGCGCCATCGTATTCCTGATCGGCATACTTCAGGGCAGAGAAGTACTCGAACTTCTCATGACAGCTGTTTCTCTTGCTGTAGCTGCTATCCCGGAGGGTATACCGACTATCGTTACTATTGTGCTTGCTCTCGGTATGCAGAGAATGGCGAAGATAAACGCTATTGTAAAGAATATGCCTGCTGTTGAGACCCTCGGTGCAGTAAGCTATGTCTGCTCCGATAAAACAGGTACACTCACACAGAATAAAATGACCGTTGTAAGGGCCTTTGAGAACGGTGAATACATCGATCTTGATACTCTTGATCCGGAAACACACGATACACTCATCAAAGGCTTCATGCTTTGCAACGACGCCTCTATTGCTTCTGACGGCACCGAGGTAGGCGACCCTACAGAGACCGCTCTCGTAGCATTTGCGAAGAGATACGGCATAGAAAAGTCCGTCGTTGAAAAGTCAGTCCCTCGTATCAACGAGAAAGCTTTCGACTCAGACAGAAAGCTCATGACAACCGTTCACACCATCGGAGACGGAAAGATAATATCATACACCAAAGGCTCAACTGACGAGCTTCTCACGCGCTGTACTCACATCAGGGTAAACGGCACTGTACGTGAAATAACCAATGATGATATGACCCTTATATCAAACGCTATGTCTGAAATGTCTTTCGAGGCACTTCGAGTACTTTCTCTTGCAGTACGTGAAGATAACAAAGATGCCGTTGAACAGGGTCTTACCTATATCGGTATGATAGGTATGATAGATCCGGAAAGACCTGAAGTTGTCGAGTCTATAAAGACATTCAAACGAGCAGGCATCAAGACAGTCATGATCACGGGCGACCACAAGGATACTGCCCTTGCAATTGCCAAAAAGCTCGGTATAGCTGAAAGACCTGATGAATGTGTAATGGGTCACGAGCTTGACGAAATGAGCGACGAAGATCTCCGTAACAGAGTTTCCGGACTTTCAATATTTGCAAGAGTTTCTCCGGAACACAAGGTAAAGATAGTAAAGGCTATCCAGGCTAACAACAATATCGCTTCAATGACCGGCGACGGCGTAAATGATGCGCCGTCACTAAAGGCGGCTGACGTAGGTGTTGCAATGGGTATAACAGGTACTGACGTTGCCAAGGGCGCCGCAGATATTGTCCTTCAGGATGATAAATTCACCACTATCGAAAAGGCAGTCAAGGAAGGCCGAAACATCTATGAAAACGTAAAGAAGTCTATCCTCTTTGCACTTTCCTCAAATATAAGCGAGGTAGTGGTTATGTTTGCTGCTATCGCTGCAGGCTTTGCTGCTCCGCTCAAGGCTGTACACATTCTGTGGATAAACCTTCTCACCGACTCGCTTCCTTGCTTTGCTCTTGGCGTGGATCCAAACTCATCCTCGGACGTAATGAACAAGAAACCGCGTAAAAACGGAGAATCCATCTTCGCTGACGGCGGATATTTCAAGGTTGGACTCTACAGCATTATCATTGCAGTCGTAACCCTGATCGCTTTCCTGTACGCTCCGCTCAGAGAGCTTTCAGCATCCGGAACAGGATGCAGCCTCAGAAATATTATCGACTGCTTTTCTGACAAGCAGATACTGATGCAGTCCCAGACACTTGCGTTCTGTACACTTGCTGTATCAGAGCTTTTCCATGCTATTGGTATGCGTGATACTGAAACATCACTGTTTAAATTCAATCATCTCGACAACAAAATCATGATACTTGCTTTTGCGGTAGGTATCATCGGCCAGCTCGCAGTAACCGAAATACCGTTCCTCAGAACTGTATTCGGTACCGTCCAGATGACCGCTCCTATGTGGGGACTGGTTCTGATCCTCTCGGTAATGCCGCTTGTCGCTCATGAGATAGTTGTACTTGTGAAAAAGTCAAAGAAAGCTTAACAACATAACAACAGCGTTCTGCAGACGTTTTCCGAAAAAATAAAATACAGGCACCCTCCCGGAGCATTTCTGAGAGGGTGCTTTTTATGCATGCAAGTCCGATCCGGCGGCTGCCAGGGGGCACACTAACACTATGAAAGATTTCATTAAAAGCAAAATGCAGAACAAAAGAAAACGAGTTGACTTTTCTGCTCTGGCAGGTTATAATAATAACAGATAATATCTTATCAGTTAACAGGGAATACTGCATATAATTATCAATATATTATCATTTAAATTAATCGAGGTGAAAAGTATGGATCTGGATGGAAAGTTCGAGAGTGAGATCTTTACGGAGATCACTGAACGTGTAAGGCAATACCGCATATCATGTGAAATGACCCAGGCTGAGCTTGCTGACAAAGCTTTTGTAGCTCCGGGAACGGTGGCGAGGTTTGAACGCGGAAAAGATATCAGTCTGCTCAATTTTATAAAGATAATGAAAGCACTTGGCCTTGAAAAAAATATGGATATGCTCGTCCCTGACCATACAAAGCGTCCGTCATACCACATTGCGGAACATAAGGAAAAACAGCGCGTCAGAAAAAACAGTAATGACGTGAAAAAAGAAAATTCATGGAAATGGGGCGATGAAGAATGATAAATTCAGTTGAGGTTTTTTTATGGGGAAAAAGAATAGGTATTCTGTATCAGAACGAAAATTCCCTGTACGCTGACTTTGAATATGACCGCGATTTTCAGAAGAGCGGTATTGAACTTTCACCTTTCAAAATGCCGCTTGGAGGAAGGGTTTACAGTTTTCCGGAACTCGGCCGTTCCGAAGCATTTCACGGCCTGCCGGGACTTGTTGCTGACTCACTGCCGGACAAATTCGGTAACGCTGTTATAAACAGCTGGCTTGCACGAACAGGTCGATCACCTGAAAAATTCACAGCTCTGGACAGACTGTGCTACACGGGAAAACGCGGAATGGGAGCACTGGAATACCAGCCTGCATCCGATCTTGTACGCACAGGTACTGACCTTATCGATCTTACCGAGATGACAAAGCTTGCATCAGATGTCCTTGCAAACCGTACAAATCAGTCCCTGACAAGCGATGATGTCAGCAAAATGCAGCTTCTTGAGATAGGTTCATCTGCCGGCGGTGCAAGAGCCAAGGCGATCATTGCCTGGAACGA
>CADAPI010000253.1 GCA_902789705.1 uncultured Ruminococcus sp. | reverse complement strand
CTTTTCATCAAGGTTTTCCGCAGTCATCATGAAATCAAATTCGGAATCCTTCGACACTACTTCATAGTCATACTTGGCTCCGCGCTTTGCGGCACCTGTATCCCTGTCGATACCAACACCGTCTCTGTACTCAAAAGAAGGTGTACCGATCAGATAAGCATCCTTGATATGAATTTTTCCGGCAAATTCTCTTCCGCCGAAAAGTCTGCATGCATCGCATGAGCATTCGTAAGCAAATTCAGCTTTTTCTTTCAGTCCTTTTATACTCTTTTCTTCAGGCTTGTACTTCTTTTCAGTACAGCATTCACGGTTATCAAGTACATCGCAGCATTCAGCTCCCGTTCCTCTGAGAACAGATTCAAAATAGGAACGTACTACGCCTTTTACTGATGATCCCGGTATTACCGGTATACCTCTTGCGTCCTTTAAAACAGAGTTATCAACACTTCCCGGATCAAGAGATTCCTTTGCTGCAGAACCGATATGCACCGGATCTGTCACAATCAATCTGCCTTTTATAACATACTTGTTCACAAACTTATCATACAGCATCGGTTTTTATCTCCTTCCGTTATATCCGTTTTTATTGTTGAAATTCCTGCCGGCTCCCTGATTACCGCCTTTAAAATTATGATAATTCTGACCGGAACTCTGATTCTCTTTATTATCAGCAGCAAATATTCTTGCAGTCCAGTAAAGATAACCGAAATACAAACAAAGATCCTTCAGACAGTCTTCGCCGGATTCGTTTTTTATTCTCTGCATTCCGTCTATAATACAGGCAGCAAGAGTTCTGCCGTTTTTCATTTTCTTTCTCCAGGACTGTCCTTCATTATTTCTGACTTCAGCCTTAGCTTCATTGTACTTAACAAGCATCTCTACTTCTTCGTAACACTCAGCTCTTCTGCATATGGAAGAAAGTTCACGAAACTGATTGCATCCGATTGAACCTTTTCTCTCTTCTTCAGCAAATACGCTTGTATCAAGACTGCTTTTTACTTCGTCCACTATCTTTATGATTTTCTCTTTTTCCATTACTTATCCCTCCTGTTCCTGTATGCCCAGCATATGAATATCGCTGCAGACAGCTATTCTTCCGTAACCGCATTCTGTATCGCGGCCGATTCCGTTCTTTTCAAGCTGTTCCAGCAGATCTTCAGAACCTCTGCCTGCCGGGAAAGAAACCCTTACTGAAGTTCCCTTTTCAGTAAGGAACTCAGATTTTCTCTGCCTGTCTTCTCCGTCAACCGAAGTATCAAAACCATTATAGATATAATTCTGGGCAATGACCTGTTCAACATCTATTAAACTGTCTTTTCCGAAGATTACTTCTTTCCAGATGCTTCTGTATTCTTCAGTAGTTCTGATCTCGTCTGCATATTTGTCAATATCCAGTTTAGCGTCACTGAGGAAAAGTACTGATGCATATTTTCTGTCACTTCCGCCGAACTTCTCATTAAACCTGTCGATTCTGTTTTTTACACTGCTTTCTTCAGCCACTTCGACGGAAATGATCTTTATCTTTCCGAATCCGGCTGAAGAATATTTTCCGAGATAAATAACCTTTCCTTCATACAGCATTCCTGTATCACAGTCATCTATCTCACATTCATAAACCATTCCTCGTTTTATGGCGTCGATGGAAAACAGACTTCCGTCAAGTGCGGTTCTTGTATTCGGATCTATTGCCGTATGAGTTGAAGAACTGTGCGGTACACGTACCGACTTATAATCCGTTTTATTTACAAGACCTTTCAGGCTTTCCATTCTTCCTTTGCAAACCGGACAGATAAGTCTGCCGTTCTGCATGACTGTATCCATTACTGAATGTGCAGTGCCATAACCTTTGCAGGTCCTTGCTGTAAAAGGTGCCGGAACTGAGTTTTCAGGATACATAAATGAAAAATTCATACCGGAGAATTTTTCACATATATTTTTATTCTTACAGTTTCCGCATTTTTCTCCTCTGCTTACTACCTGAAACTTCTTTTCGTCAACAACTTCTTCCGCAAACGGACATTCAAGAAGAATGTCATTAGCAAAAGCCGCTCTCAGAACAGCACCGCTGATCACATCAACCGACTTAAGAAAATTAGGTTTCAGTCTGACTCCACAGGAGATCACATTGCTTTCAAAAGAAAATTTAACACGTTTTTTCATTGATAGTCACCTCTGCAAATCCCATACCTCTGCTCTTTCCTGAACCGATACAGCTGATCATTTCTACAGCATTCAGAAGGTACTTCTCATAATCCTTCGTTTCATCAGTATAGTAAACGGTCATTTCACCGCAGAAAGAAGAAGGGTTTCCGTCAGTATCGTGTGCAGAAGTCACTTCAGAAAACACAAGCGCTTTATCCACAACTTTTCTGCTGTAACGGTTTATAGCTATACCCGATCTGCTTTCAAAAGGAACTTCCTTTTCTGACATCAGGTTATCAAGTATCACATGAGAGCGGTTATACCCCTCGCTTCCGAAAAGTCTGTCACTTATTCCGGTATTCTGCGGAGAGTATGTTTTTACGTGCATATCGAAATTTGCTCTTATAATTCCTTTTAACAAAGTGGCAGGAACGTAGGACCTGCCGTCAAGCTTTACTACCAGTCTTTTGCTGTCCACTGATACGCCGCCGTTTATATGCATTGCCGACAGCAGTTCAAGCTTTATATCATATGTTTTTTTCATATAAGCACATCCTTTATCAGATAAAGTCGATTATATTCAGCAGATCCTTCCAGAGATAATACTTTTCATTACTGCTGCCATTTCCGCTCATACCGTCATCTTCGGTACGAATATAGTATCCGCCGTCGGCTTTGTATTTCGCAATTTCAGGCATATCAATTTTACTGTTTTTAGCCTGATAGTATTCAAAGAACAGATTTGCCTCGGAATCTGATTCCGCCATTGAAAACGCATCGAGAATATTTCTTAAAGCTGTCTTTCCGAGTTTTCTATCGTTTTTGAATTTATCAGCAAATTTCAGAACTGATTCTGCAGTTTCAGTAAGGTACGGAAGCATAGTATCATGAATATCTGACTGTTCTTTTTCATCAGGTGAATCGAAAGAATCAAGAATTCTGAAAGACATACTTCCCTTGTTCTCCTGATATTTCTTTACTTCAGACTTTGCATCTGAAAGCTGGTTTTCCGCTTCTTCAAGTATTATCTGCACAGGAGTATTATGCTTTGCTATCGCGATACCCACAGACATGGTTGATACCTGTCCTGTTGTTTCTCTGTAGCCGGTAAATTTTTCGTTGTATTTCTTTATAAGTGACACTGCAAATCTTATCGCCTTTGCACCTGAAACTATAACGAAAATATCATCACCGCCAAGACCGACAACCTCGAATTTCTCGATTCCGTTTTCACCCATTGACTCAAAAACAGCTCGTGCGGCAATGTCTTTTACGTCTC
>CADAPI010000252.1 GCA_902789705.1 uncultured Ruminococcus sp. | reverse complement strand
TTTCACTCATTTCAGCCATATCGGAATGTGTCATTGAGTGATTGTTGATCTCACAGCCCATATCAAAGGCTCTCTTTACACTTTTTTCAGATCTCGCATCGATGTTATCTCCTATCAGGAAGAAAGACGCTTTTGCATTGTACTTTTCCAGAATATCAAGTACCTGATTCGTTGTTGAAGTGTTTGGCCCGTCGTCGAAAGTAAGTGCGATATACTTTGTTTTCTCATTGCTTACCGTTTTACTCTCCTCAGCTATCGGCACCGAAGCCCTGAAAGACCGGATACAGAAAAATGCGATCATTCCGGCAGTAATAACTGCAGTAGCAGCGATAATACACTTAGAAACTGAATTCATTGAAATTCTCCTCCCGGATAATATGCTGCTTATATTGTATCATGGATTCAGTAGAAAATTGTTGATTGAATGTAAATTTATTAAGATTTTTTATTGGAATAAAAAATAATTCAACGAAGAAGTACGAATAAAAGGTACAGCCGCCTCGACGAGGTGGCTGTACTACTGACAGTGCGCCGATTCGGCGCACATTTTTTTGTAATTGCTAAGCCTCACATTTTGTGATATACTTATTTATATCTAAGTAACTGATCGGAGGCGGGAAAATGCTGAATATTATTTTCGGAGACTGTCCGGATGCAATATACAATACAAGCGTGTATTTCAATAATACTTATGAGGATGAATGGCTGACAGATGAATTTGCCAGAAAGGTGATAAAAGCTATAGATAAATCTGAAGTTGTTAATTCCCGTGCAGTAAGCAGTCCGGTTCTCGGTATAATTCCAACCGAAAAGATCGCGGGGGGAACAAAAACTCTGCTTCTGATCAAAAATAAACCGGATATGATCTTCAACGCATCAACCTGTGGTGATAACTGTGCAAGATATATACTTGAAATAGCTGAAAGCACAGATATAACTATAAATTTAAGGCATGTAATGGATTTTAAGAGAAAAAAGTTTAAGGCTCATATCCTTAATAATGATGTTTATGTGGATAATTACAGGGATTACCTGCTTAATGCAGTTAAATTTGTGTGAGGCCGGTTATGACAGGAAAATACAGTATAATTGTTCGTAACAATAAAATTCAGTTTACAATTGAAATAGAAAGAAATATCACGATCATTCAGGGTGAAAGCGGAAGCGGTAAAACTACATTGGTAGATCTTATTGCAATGTATTCAAGATACGGAAAAAGCAGCGGTGTAACAGTTAATTCAAAGGTGAATGTTACGGTCTGCAATACTGATATGTGGGATGCTTTTATCGAGAAAACTCACAACAGCATAATATTTATCGATGAAGGTAATGATTTCGTACAGAGTGCGGAATTTGCAAAAGCAGTAAAGGCATCAGATTGTTATTTCGTTATCGTTACCAGAGAAAATCTTGATCAGCTTCCTTACAGTGTGAAGAGTATTCTGAAGCTCAGAAAGACAGCAAGCCGGTCTAAAATTACATTTAACAGAACATATCCTGTTTATGAGAATCTGAAAAAAACTGCGTTTTCAGAACGTAGTCTGATCCTTACTGAAGATAAAGGATCAGGAAATGAGATGTTTACAAAGATTGCTGCCGATTATAACTGCAAATGTATTTCGGCTGATGGAAAATCGAATATCAAAGCAGTGATGTCTGAACATCTGGATGAACATATGATCATTGTAGCAGATGGATCAGCTTTCGGGGCAGATATGGCGGATGTTTATAAACTGGTTTGTCAGAATGAAGAAAAGTTATTTCTTTATCTTCCGGAAAGCTTTGAATGGCTTATCCTTTCTTCTGATATTGTTCGTATAAACGGACTGGAAGAAATACTGAATGCTCCGTGGGAATACATTGACAGCAGTGAGTACATAAGCTGGGAACGATATTTCACTTCGCTTCTTGAAACATCAACAAAAGGTACACCGCTGCAGTACAGCAAGTCCAGACTTGCAAATGCGTATCTCAGCGATGAAAATGTAAGAAAGATAGTCGATACGATTATTAATTACGAGTAAAAATGGTACAGCCACCTCATCGAGGTGGCTGTGCTGTTTATAGTGCGCCGACGGCGCACATTTTTTTGTTGACCGGTACAGTTGTTTGTGTTATACTTTTTTATATGAAATGTATGATGAAAGGACTGGAAAAGCACTAATGGAAATTGTAAAATATCCGTCTGTGGAAGCAGTAACAGAAGCAATGAAAAATGATGAGCCGATGCTGGTTCTGATATCTTTTGACGGAGAAAAGGCGATTATGAGCCAGATAGATGAAGCAGTGGAACATCATCTTTTACTAATGAAATGCGGTTATAAAGATACTGACATAGATAAATTTTTCCGTATTGTACTTGATAAAAGCGGAGCTGACTGGACTTTTGTTTGTCCTCCTGACTATAAGAACATTCCGTTTAAAGACAAGCGGATAGAAGCATTTTATAAAGATGGTTTCAATGTTATTTCCGGTTTTCTGAACGACATAGGGTATCTTGTTGGAATCAATATTCCCAAAAGATACAGAAGACATATGGATGTAATGAAGAACGATACTTACTGAAAAGTACAGCCACCTCATCGAGGCGGCTGTACTACCGATAGTGCGCCGTTTCGGCGCACATTTTTTATACTACAAATACTTTACCAAGTGTTCCGTCCACGCGGATTTTGTCGCCGGTGCGTATCTGCGCGGATGCGCTCTGGCAGCTTACTACTGCGGGGATGCCGAGTTCTCTTGCTACTATTACTGCGTGGGAGAGGGGAGCACCGACATCGGTAACCAGGGCGGATATTTTCGGGAAGACGCGTACCCAGCCGATGTTGGCTGCCGGAACCACGAGAATATCGCCCTGTTCGATAGATGCGGCATCGTCGATGTTTTTAAGTACCCTTGCAGTTCCTTCAGTCTGACCGGCTGATCCCGCAACGCCGCTTATTACGTTGTCACTGCCCTGAACAGCAGTTTCGCCAAAGCGGTAGTATCCGCCCGGACTGCCGGATGCCTGCCATTCTTCGACGGTGAAACGTCCGCAGATCATGCTCGGAAAGTTCGGTAATGCCATCTGCTTTTCGTAGTTTTCACGCCTTACAGGTATCTTTTTGATGCAGCTTTCATCTCCGGCGAGCAGCTCCTTTATTTCATCTGTATACAGCATGAAAATATCATCGCCAAGTCCGGTAAGTGTTCCTGCACGCAGCAGATATTCACGTATTATGCAGAATATTCTGAGGGCATCACTTCTGATGATCTCTCTTCCGGAGACGGCGTCTGAATATTTCTTAAGCATCTTATCAAGCTTTCCGCTGTATGAAGGATATTTGGCCTTAAACTCATTTACCGCTTCTTCGCGGCGCTTGCATAGGCATCAATGCCGGAGGCTTTGTATTCCTCAATAACATTATCGGGAAAGTTTGCGTTCTCGTAAGGAAACGGCATCGAAAGTTCCATTTCATCGGCATCGCGGTGACCGTATTTTATCGTGTATTCCTCACGCGTCATTTTACCTGAAATAATGTCAGCAATGCCGAGGAGAGGACCGAGACTTTCGATGTTTCCGTTTCCTGAGCAGTCGGACATCAGCTTGTCGGCAAGTTCAGTTCCGCATATCTTTTCAAGCTTATCCCTTGTGCCGAAGAGCGATTTCACATCCAGCCCTGTTGTTATTGCAGAAAGAACACCGGTCATGAAAGGTTCGCAGTCATCGTTCCAGATCTCCAGAAGTTCACTTTTGCTTCCTGTTTTTCTAATTTTATCGGTAAGCTCAAGACTTAACTCAGTGAAACGGCCTTTTATCTTCTTCGGATGATATTTCTTGTCTTTCTTCTTAAAGCTGTTTTTGATGATGTTTCCTACAGCCTTCAGAACGATATTTCTGTCGAAAGGATAGACAGGAACTTCCGTATCAGGTATCCCGCCGGCCAGTTCCTTTATCATGCCGAAGGCCTTTTCCTTTTTAACTCCGAAAGCCATCAGCATCGAGCAGATACCACTGATATTCAGATAAAGCTGACCGCACACGTTGGATATGAGCGGGATGCCGAGAACTTTGGAGACCATATCTACCATGCCGAAAGTAACAGGAGATACCGGACGAAGGAATATCTCGCCGACGTTTGTCTTGGATAACAGAAGCTCACCGCATAGTGAATCGTTGATATTGAAATCATCGAAATTATTGCGGAAGAGCGTTGTCACCGGCCTTGACTGGAGCAGATATACACGACCACTGGATACCGCCCATTCAATATCCTTCGAAACACCGTCTGCTGCAAGTTTTTTCGCATAGCCAAACAGCTTTTTAGCGTAGGGAGTCATTTCGCTGTTTCCGCTGTAAGCGTATTTAACAGCATCTATCACGAATTCTCCGTCCATGCCTTCGCCGGAAACAAGCTTTTCA
>CADAPI010000251.1 GCA_902789705.1 uncultured Ruminococcus sp. | reverse complement strand
GATCCTCTGGTTGCTGTTCCCTTGTTTTCGCTGTCGCGGAGAATCATTCCGAACTCAGCCACAGCTGCTGCAAACCGCATGTCATCGTCCATCTTTTCAGAATATGCTCCGAAAGTTACAGGGTAAGTTAAAAGTCTGCTTTCATCCTCATCAGGTTCCTTGTAGCGTACGGATACAGTCAGGTATTCACCGTTTTCCTTACCTTCGCCGTCGCTGCTGTATTTTAAGTCTGATGAGTCAAAGTCCATTTCACTGTCTGTGAAAGCAACTTCATACAGTGCCGTTACAGAATGTCCGGCACCTACTTCACCGGCATCCTTGCTGTCATCGGCAAAATCTTCGGAAGACAGTGCACGGTTTTCGTAACCGACAAGTCTGTATCCCTTGATATAAGCCGGATTGAATTCGACCTGTATCTTTACATCCTTGGCAACAGTGACAAGTGTTCCTCCCATTTCATCAACAAGTACCTTCTTTGCTTCATTTGTGCTGTCGATGTATGAGTAGTTTCCGTTACCGTTATCAGCAAGGGTCTCCATTTTGTTGTCCTTGATGTTTCCGGTACCGAAGCCAAGAACAGAAAGATACACACCGCTCTTGCATTTTTCCTCAACCAGTCTCTTAAGCTCGCTTTCGCTGGATATGCCAACGTTAAGATCACCGTCAGTAGCGAGGATTATGCGATTATTTCCACCTTCTATAAAATGCTTCTCTGCTATCTCATATGCTGTGTTTATACCAGCCGCACCTGCTGTAGCGCCGCCTGCTTCAAGTGAATCTATGGCTGAAAGGATCTTATCTTTGCTTTCGCCGCTTACTCCGTCGAGAACGACTTTGTCTGATCCGGCATAGGTCACGATTGAAATTCTGTCTCTCTCGTCAAGTTCATCCGCAAGGATCGAGAATGATTTCTGAACCAGAGGAAGCTTGTCTTCATCGTACATTGAACCGCTTACATCTATAAGAAATACAAGGTTCATCGGTTCACGTTCTGAAAAATCGATATCCTTCGCATGAAGTCCCACACGCATAAGCTTTGTGTCAGAATTCCACGGACAGTCAGTTATCTGTGTGTTCACTGAGAAAGGTTCACCTGACTTAGGCTGCGGATAATCATAGTGGAAGTAGTTGAGCATTTCTTCTATTCTGACAGCATCGGCGTTTACCTTCTGGCCGCTCTGTATCATTCTGCGTACATTTGCATATGAAGCAGTGTCCACATCGATCGAGAATGTTGACAGCGGCTCTGACTTTACACTCTTAAAACCGCTTTCATTTATGATACTGTATTCTTCATTGTTTATTTCCTGATAATCCTGATCGTAATAGTATTCCGTCGCGTCATTACATTCATCAGCACCACCATCAGAATACTGAGGCGCATAATCGTCATATGCTGAGCTGGTTCCGTAATTAGCTGATCCTGATGAATGTGCTCCGCATCCGGTAAACAGCATTGATGCTGACATTAATAATGCAAATATTGATATTGTTTTCCTGTTGGTACTCATATAAAACGCTCCTTTTCGTTTTAGTTTTTCTGATCCAGGGGGATATGCGGAGCTTTCGCTCCGCACCCTGAACTTCTTCATTCTAAACTTTCTTCAATTCTGATTTTCCTAATCGCACAATAAAATAGCTTTATCCGCTGCTTTTATTGTTTGATTTGATTAGATTATACCATCTGCAGAGGTATATCTCAACAACAGGGCACTTACAGTCCGGTGAGAATTAAGTTACATTTATTTAAAAACCGGAATCATTTTTTAAGAATCAGCGTCAAAACCACCGGTACTTTTCTTTTTTCTGTAATATTCTTCTGGCAGCATCTGTCGGGAACAGCGAAAAAACGCATCATGAAAAATGTTTACAAAAAGGTTGCATTTTTTGTATTGCAACTGACTGTATTTTACTGTATGATAAAGATGTTGGTTTTTGAACGTAAGGAAATTACTGATTGGCGGAGCCGGAACACGGACGAAATATCGGTTCCGGACTTTCTCATTTCCTGCATGGCGGAAATGAAGCTTTCCGGTATTTCTTAAAATTTAAGGAGATGAAAGTATGATATTCAGGCATATTCCACGGCTTGCGGCAGTTACAGTGATCACTGCGTCACTCTTTTTAAGCAGCGTATCTGCCGCTGAATCAGCTGTAAAATTCAGCACAGGAAACAGAAAGGTCATCACTGATCTTATTCTGTTAAAATCAATGGTGAACGGAGAAACAGCATCTGACACGGAAGCGGACATAAACAGTGACGGAACTGTAAACTCCGGAGATGCAGTTATTCTGGCGGACTATCTGCTCGGAAAATCCGAACTGCCGGAAAAGACGCCAACTACTCCTCCGTCATCTGATCCGGGTGAAAAAGCGACTACATCTGTCATTGCTTCGGAAGATATATGCATACGCGGCGACGGAACCGTTGACGAAGAGGAAGGTATCATTAATGTTGCCGGATTCAACGCAGCGAAGCGCAGAAATGTCTACATCAAATTCAAAGCTGATGAACTTAATTTAAAAAACGTAAACAAGGCTGAGATCGAACTGCGCCTTGACAGGACTGCAAACGGAAACACTGAAGTAAAGCTTGCTGCATGCGGCAGCAGCTGGAGCGAATCCGCTCCGCCGAAATACAAGTCCGTGCCTGATTCGTACGGTCTGTGCGACGTGGTGGTAACAAAGCACAACACCGACGCAGGAAAGACGATAAAGTTTGACGTTACCGACGTTGTAAGGGAGAATCCTGAAGCCAAGGAATTCAACTTCGTCCTCTGGTGTGACCACGAAAACAACTCCGATGCAGTGAGCAATCTCGCACTGTTCAACTCAAGAGAATCACAGAATCCGCCGAAGCTCACAGTTTACAGCGGCCCGTCGGAAGCCGCAGATGCACCAGCACTGAAGGCAGATGGTACATTTGTACGTTTTGAGATACCTGCAAAAGCAGGAAACTTTTTAAGAGTTTCGAAAGGCGCACTTACATCATCACGAAACGTTTCACCGCTCTCGGACGCACGTTTTACTGAAGTTACCGGATTCAGGGGAGAAAACACTGTAAGTTTTGAATCCCAGAGCGAAAAGGGATCCTATCTGTGCAGGAAAAACGGCGGCAGCGAAATAATCCTTGTCAAAGACGACGGAAGCGAAGAGTTTAAAAACAATGCCTCATTCATAAAAACAAAGGGTCTTGCCAAAGGCACAAGCTATCAGGCATACGGTCTTCCGGGACGCTATCTTTCATGCACCGGAAACAGTTTCTACGTGACCGGCACCGATACGGACGAACGAAAGAGCAACGCCTCATTCCTCATGCGCAGCCACAGCAACGTTATCATGTCCGATGAATTCGAGGGCGACTCACTTGATACAAACGTTTGGGCATACAGCTATCCGTGGGCTGACCACCACAACTACAGTGCTGTTGTAAGAAAATCACAGGTAGCTGTACGTGACGGAAAACTGGTACTTACCGCT
>CADAPI010000250.1 GCA_902789705.1 uncultured Ruminococcus sp. | reverse complement strand
GAAGAAAACTACGACAGCGTTATCGCAGTAAACCAGAAGAGTGTTTACAACATGATGAAGCACGTAAGTGCTGTAATGATCAAGCAGAAGGGCGGCAGAGTAGTTAGCCTTTCATCAGTTGCAGGCGTTCACGGCAATCCGGGCCAGTTCAACTATTCAGCTTCAAAGGCTGCTATAATCGGTATGACAATGTCAGCTGCCAAGGAACTCGGTTCAAGAAACATCAACGTAAACGCAGTTGCTCCGGGATTCATCGAAACACCGATGACTGACAAGCTCACTGACGAACAGAAGAAGGGCATCCTCAGCGCTGTTGCAATGAGAAGATACGGTAAAGCTGAAGAAGTGGCAAACGTTGTTGCATTCCTTCTCTCAGACGATGCTTCCTACGTAACAGGTCAGGTCATCGAGATCTCAGGCGGACTTTCAATGTAATTCAGCTGAATTTCGTATCAGCTTTCTCTCAGGAAACGAAACCGGTATTCCGGATTCACAGATGTTTCCCCTAAGGAAACGCTGATTTATTCATAAATCAGCGTGGGGCTTCGGGGCGAAGCCCCGCAAATCCCACCTCCGGAAATCCGGCGAAGCCGGATTTCCGATTAAATCAGTGTTTCCCTAAATTTTAGTTTTGTAAGGAGATGTAATTTTTGAGGCGAGTAGTAATTACAGGAATGGGTACAGTGAACTCACTTGGAAAGAATAAAGATGAGTTCTGGGACAGCATCTCGCAGGGCAGACTCGGATTTTCATACGTTGACAAATTCGATGTTTCAGATTTTGACGTTAAGATCGTAAGCCAGGTAAAGGATTTTGTGCCTGACGAATGTATAGACAAAAAGGAACAGCGCCGCACAGACCGTTTCACACAGTTTGCCGTTACAGCAGCTATGGAAGCTATGCGTGACTGCGGTTCTGACCTTAAGGATCTTGATCCGTACAGAGTCGGTGTTATCATCGGCTGCGGTATCGGCGGTCTTGAACTCACAACTGAAGAACATAAAAAATATCTCGAAAAAGGTCCCGGCAAGATCTCAGTATTCTACGTTCCTATGATGATCGGCAACATGGCCGCAGGTACTATTGCCATGAAGACAGGCTTCAAGGGCGACAACTTCGCTACAGTAACAGCCTGCGCATCATCAACACACGCTATCGGCGAAGCTTTCAGAAAGATCAAGGACGGATACATGGACGCTGCACTCTGCGGCGGTACTGAAAGCTGCATCACAAAGTTCGCACTCGGCGGTTTCAACAACATGAAGGCTCTTTCAAGATCGACAGACCTCGAAAGATGCTCCATTCCGTTCGACAAGGAAAGAAACGGATTCGTCCTCGGCGAAGGAAGCGCAGTACTCGTGCTTGAAGAGTACGAACACGCAAAGGCAAGAGGCGCAAAGATATACGCTGAGATCGCAGGATACGGTGCAACAGGCGACGCATACCACATGACATCACCTTCACCGGAAGGCGATGCAGCTGCACGCGCAATGGTGAACGCTTACACTGAAGCAGGTCTTAAGGCTGAGGATGTCACATACGTAAATGCACACGGCACATCAACAGGTCTTAACGACAAGTACGAAACAACAGCGATCAAAAAGGCTTTCGGCGCACACGCTGCAAACCTTAAGATAAATTCAACAAAATCAATGCTCGGTCATCTTCTCGGTGCTGCAGGAGCAGTTGAAGCAGTTGCTACCGCACTCCAGATGCAGCACGGACTCATTCACCAGACAGTGGGCTACAAAGTCCCTGATGAGGAATGCGACCTTTTCTACTGCACTGAAGGCAATATAAAGACAGAGATAAAGGCAGCCATTTCCAACTCACTGGGATTCGGCGGTCACAACGCTACACTGTGCTTCAAGTCAGTAAAATAATTGTTGGAGGACGTTATGGCAGATAACAGAATTTGCAGTCTCACATTTGATGAGATAAAAGAACTTGCGGAACTCGTTTCCGAAAAAAAGCTTGGTAAAATAGAAATAAAAAACGGTGAAAGCTCTATTGTCATCGAAGACAGAAAGCTTCCTCCTATGGCTCCGGTACCTCCTGTAATGCCGGCAGCACCATCAGCTGTGATGGCTGCACCTGCAGTAGCTCCGGCTCCGGCAGTACAGAGCCAGGATGCAGGCAAGGCCGCACCGGCCGAAGAAGCTGTGACCGGCAATGTTGTAAAGGCACCTATAGTAGGTACATTCTATGCTTCACCTTCACCTGACAAGCCGGCCTTCGTCAAAGTAGGCGACCACATAAAGAAGGGTGACGTTATTTTCATAGTTGAATCAATGAAGCTCATGAACGAGATCCAGAGCGAATTCGAAGGAACTGTTGAAAAGATACTCGTTGACAACGCATCTGCTGTCGAATACGACCAGCCGATCATGATCATAAAATAAAAAGGGGATAAAAATATGAGCATACTTATGGATCAGGAACAGATCAAGGGCATTATTCCTCACAGAGATCCGTTCCTCCTTATAGACGAAATAGTTGAAATGGAACCGGGCAAAAGAGTTGTTGCAAGAAAATACATCAAGCCTGATGATTTCTGGTTCCGCGGTCACTTTCCTGAAAAGCCGGTAGTACCGGGCGTTCTCATCATCGAGATGCTTGCACAGGCAGGTGCCGTTTCAATGCTCTCACTCGACGAGCACAAGGGCAAGATAGGCTTCCTCGGCGGCGTTGACAAGGCAAAGTTCAGAAGAATGGTCGTGCCGGGAGACGTTCTCACACTCGAAGTTGAGATCATCAAGATCAAGGGACCTGTAGGCGTTGGAAAAGCAGTTGCTCATGTTGACGGCGAAAAGGCCGTAACAGCCGAGATCTCCTTTGTTTTAAAATAATATAAATGGAGCATAACAGAATGTTCAGAAAAATATTAATAGCCAACCGCGGCGAGATCGCGGTCAGAATCATCAGGGCATGCCGTGAACTCGGCATCCGCACGGTTGCAGTATATTCAACGGCTGACAAAAGCTCACTGCATGCACAGATAGCAGATGAAGCTGTATGCATAGGACCTGCTGATTCATCAAAGAGCTATCTCAACATAGAAGCCATTATCTCAGCATGCATGATCACAGGTGCCGATGCCGTTCATCCGGGTTTCGGTTTCCTTTCCGAAAACTCAAAGTTTGCAAGAATATGCGAAAAGTGCGGAATCACATTCATCGGTCCTTCACCTGAATCGATAGACATGCTCGGCGACAAGGCAAATGCCAAAAAGACCATGGAAGATGCCGGTGTTCCGGTAATTCCGGGATCAAAAGGTGAAATAAAAACACTGGACGAAGCCCGCGAACTTGCCGAAAAGATCGGCTACCCGGTACTTATAAAGGCTGCTGCCGGCGGCGGCGGACGTGGCATAAGAATCGTAAACAACTCCGCTGAACTCGAAGCACAGATAACTGCAGCAAAGCAGGAATCGATGAACTTCTTCAGCGACGACGCAGTATATCTTGAAAAGTTCATTGAACG
>CADAPI010000249.1 GCA_902789705.1 uncultured Ruminococcus sp. | reverse complement strand
TGTCTTCAGCAAGCAGAAGCGTTCTGCCGGAGAAGTCGAAATTCTGCTGTGCGATGTAAAGGTTCTCTCTTATTGAATCAGTGATCGACTGGCATTTCTGGAGTTCAAGCACAAAGAAGAACGTGGATCCACAGTTTTCCTCGCTTATTACCTCAATGTTACCGCCCATAAGTTCAACAAGATTCTTACAGATGGAAAGTCCCAGTCCGGTACCGCCGTAAGTCTTGGTAACAGCGCTGTCAGCCTGTTCGAAAGATTCGAAGATCTTCTTTAAGTTCTCCTTCTTTATTCCTATTCCGTTGTCCGTTACGCTGAACTTAAGCACTGAAGAATCAGGCTTGTCCTCAAGCTCGTCAACGTCTATTGTAATAGTTCCGCTGAACGGAGTAAACTTGAGTGCGTTCGCTGCAAGATTCACCAGTACCTGATGGATCCTGAACTGGTCTCCGACAAACAGCTTGTTTGTGTAGTTTCTGTTTATGGTGAAGTTTATCATTCTCTGCTCTGCCTGAGGCTTGATCATCATCTCAAGGTCCTCAAGAAGATTGGTGATGTCGAACACTTCGTTGTTCACCACGAGTTTTCCGCTTTCTATCTTCGACATGTCAAGAATGTCATTCACAAGCGAGGTAAGATATTTTGTCGAAATGGATATCTTTTCAAGACAGTCATAAACAACATATGTGTCTACGTGCTCCTCATTGTCCATAACACAGATCGCCTTGTCGGCCATACCCTTGATAGCGTTGATAGGTGTACGTATCTCGTGTGACATACGTGAAAGGAAGTCGGACTTCGCCTTGCTCGCAAGATCGGCATTTACAATAGTAATGTGTGTCGCGATAACGCGTGAAAGTTCTTTCAGGGTGTTTATCTCGCCCGCTGTAAGCCTGTGGCTCCTGTCACGGGTCTCAAAAACCAGACATCCCTTGAAAACACCTTCGTTGTAGATAGCCGAAAAATAATACATGCTTCGTGAATTACGTTCGAGCATCTTGCGCAGCGACTTTGAAAGCTTCGCCATGATCTTTGATGTGATACGCACAATGCTGTCACGTTCAAAATAATCGATAAGAACATTCAGATCCTTGCGGTTGAAGTCATAGATCTCGTTGAAATCGATTGGTCTTCCCTTTTCGCACCAGTGATAGGTGAATTTATAGTACATGTTATCTTCGTTCACTTCAAAGATAACGATTCGTGAAAAATCAAACTGACGTGAGATCTTCGGAAGAAGAAGATTGATGGCAGTCTTAAGGTCACGGCTCTTTTCAAGTAGAGAATAGGCAAATGCGATAATGTCGCCGTTCTGATGCGGATTGGCATCGGCAATATCGGTAACTCCCTTGTCAAGAATGGTCTCGTCAAGTACCTTTGAATCCACAAGATTGTAAACGTCCGAGTAAAGAAGACTTGTTCCCTTGTTTGTCTTTTTCGCAAACATGAGGGTCTTGTAGGCGTAGTCGAAAAGCTCGTCGTACTTGTCGGAATAGTAGGTGTTTACGATGCCGACAGTACATGAAATGCTTATGTTCCTGTCAGTGCCCGCATAAATGCTGTTGACACGCTTGCTTATGGAGTTTCCGAAAGATTTGATATATGCCTTGTTCGTATTCTTCGAGAACACCATGAATTCGTCACCGCCAAGACGGATAACGATGTCTGTCGGACGCATAACGGCTGTAAGCTTTTCAGCAACTTCCTCAAGTACTGAGTTGCCGAATTCCCTGCCGTAGTGATTGTTTATTTCATAGAAATTGTCAACGTCGATTATACACAGCGCGCAAAGCTCGCTGTCCGGTTTCAGTTTAAGGTACTGCTTTATCATCTTTTCCCCGGCTTCACGGGAATAAAGTCCGGTAAGCTTGTCCCTGTTCTCGCTTTCGTATTCCTCAGTTATTTCATTATCTTCACTTACTGTTGCCACTATGCGCACTTTTCGTGTGTTCACTGCTTCATAGCATTCCAGTTCTCCGTAGCAGTTAAGATAGATGATACTCCTGTCATTCAGGATGATCGGAAGAACAAAGCAGAAAGGTTCATTATTGTTGATCTTTTTCCGGACAGTCACAATGAAATCCTGATAAGTCTCGGTCGGTACTATTCGGCTCATGTACAGACCTCTGTCCATATCTTCCTTAGTGAGTCCGGTAACTTCAGTAAAACCTTCGTCCACATTTACGACCCTGAAGTTGTCATCGATATCGATTTTGAACCTCATGAAGGACTTTGGTCTTAATTTGTATTTATCGGTCATAATAAAGAAAACACTCCCGCAGTCATTTGCACGGATTATATGCGATCTTTCCGTGCAGTTTATTACATCTCCTATATTATAGCACAGCAAAAATATTATTTCAATCGTTTTATACTGTTTTGCACAATTAATCCTATAAACCAGCATGTCATTTGTCGATTTTTCATACAGAAGCTGCGTATATAATATGGTATAAGATTTAAGTTTCCCGGAAAGTGTTTTCGTATCCGGCAAAACAGCAGAAAGTGGTCATCTTTTTTTATAATTTGTGTATTGCAAAAAATCCGTATCTGAGTTATAATTATAACCGTATGGTTTAATTTTATCTACAGATAGGAGAGTAATAATATGGTAATTCCATGGACAAAAGTCTGGGCTGTTGTTATCACCGGACTGGTAGTCGTATTCCTTGCTCTTGTTCTTCTTATCGTTTTTGTTCAGATATTCGGAAAGATCTTCTCAGGTATCACAAACAAGGAAAAGAAGGGCAGCAAGCCGGACGTTATCCCTGTACCTCAGGTAACAGTTCCTGAAAATGTTACACGTTCTGTGCCGGAACCGGTCGTTTCCGGAGATGACGACGAAGTAATAGCAGTTATTTCTGCCGCAGTCGCAATGATGGCTGCAAGGGACGGAAAGAAATACGCTGTTCGTTCGATAAACAGAACAGAAAACAGAAGACGCTCCGCAGGCTCAGTATGGGGTGCTGCAGGTCAGCGTGAAAACACTCTTCCGTTCTGATTAAAATAGAGTAAACGACTTCCGCGGAACGTTTACTGTCTGCCGTCCTGCAGCAGACAAACGCTTTTTCCTGCAGGACATTTAACAATTAAATACGAAAGGATATTATTCTATCATGAGTGAAGTAATACGAATCTTCCTTGAGACTCTTGCTGATCTCGGAAGAACAAGCGGTTTTGCCAACCTCGGATGGACGAACATCGTCATGATCCTTATCTCGTTCGTTTTCATGTATCTGGCTATCGCAAAGAAATTCGAACCGCTGCTTCTGCTTCCGATCTCATTCGGTATGCTTCTTACAAACCTCCCGCTTACCGCTATGTACACTCCTCTTCTCGACCTGCTTTACATGGGTGTAAAGCTTCAGCTCTTCCCACCGCTTATCTTCCTTGGTATCGGAACAATGACTGACTTCGCACCGCTCATTTCGAATCCTAAGAGCTTCCTTCTCGGTGCTGCAGCCCAGGCAGGTATCTTCCTCACATTCATCGGTGCTGCATGTCTCGGATTCTCTGAATCAGAAGCGGCTTCGATCGCGATCATCGGCGGTGCCGACGGTCCTACAGCGATCTTCGTTTCAAGCCGTCTTTTAGGAGGCGGAGCTACCATTTCGACAGGTACCATCGCCCTTGCGGCCTACACATACATGGCTCTCGTTCCTATCATCCAGCCTCCGATCATGAAGGCACTCACAACAAAGAAGGAACGTGCCGTAGTAATGGAAACACTTCGTCCGGTAGGC
>CADAPI010000248.1 GCA_902789705.1 uncultured Ruminococcus sp. | reverse complement strand
CCATAAGTATCCATCCAGCTTCCGCCGCTTTCTTCCTCTGCCTGTTTTCTCGCCATAATAACACCCCCTGTTCCCTGCAGGAACGAATGTTTTTCTGTTATTCCTTATCCTTGCCGCCTTTTTTCTGGCCTGTCTTCGAAGGAAGAAGTCGCATTAGCTTTTCTTCAATGAACTGAGGGTTGTCACCGTCCTGAATGGACTGTACGCCTTCGCTTATTATTACCTTGCAGAGCATTTCCTCCTCATGTCTTTTCTTAAGCTTGTTGGCAACAGGCTTACCCATGAGGTTCGCCATGATAACGCCGTAGAATGTTGTAACAAGAGCAACCGCCATGTTAGCAGCAAGTGCGTCGGCATCTGACATGTTCGCAAGAAGGTTGATAAGACCGATAAGTGTACCGGCCATACCGAAAGCCGGGGCAAATTCAGCCATTTTCATGTAAAATCCCTGTGCCTGTGAGTGACGGTCTTCCAGGTAGTCAAGTTCGGTCTCAAGTACCTGCTTGATCTTTTCCGGTTCGACTGAGTCGATTACAAGCATGAGTGCGTTTTTCATAAACTGGTCTTCACAGCTGTTCATCTTCTCTTCAAGTGCGAGAAGTCCGTTGATTCGGGCTTCCTTGGCAAATTCGGTTATCTGTTCAATATATGCGACCGGATTGTATTTCGGAGGCATAAATACTATTTTAAGGTGCTTAGGTATATTCTTGAAAATAGATGCCGGATAGGAGATAAGCATGGCACCTATAGTACCACCCACAACGATGGCAAGTGAACCATAGTCGATAAATCCCTTTAACTGATTAACAATAAGTGTTGTCTTACCGGTATCCGGGTCAGTACCCATCATGATACTTACGATTACAAGGGCAAAGGCAAGAACATATCCAATGATCGACAGTATATCCATAAAGCACTGTCCTCCTAATTGTTACCGTTCAGAATACCTGATAAAATACTTCTGCGATAGTCTGAAGTCAGACTAACAACCATGTCAGACGGCTCCTTTACAATATATACGTTTCCGTTTGAAAGTCTTATCGTGGTATCAGGGTTTTCCTGAATGGTCTCAATAAGATCGCAGTTTAGTACGAATTTTGTTCCGTTTAGTTTTGTAAGTGTTATCATAATATTCTGACACCCTTTATTTAGATTTTAAAAAGCACAAGAGAGGCGGCCTTGTTTTCCCCGAGTTCCGGCCGTCTCTCCCGTTTATTAAGTTTTAAAAATTATCTTATCTCTTAAGGTTGATAAGTTCTTCAAGCATTGTATCTGATACAGTGATTACACGGGACGAAGCCTGGAATCCACGCTGTGTCATGATCATGTCTGAGAATTCGTTGGAAAGGTCAACGTTAGAAGCTTCAAGTGTGGAAGCCATGATCTGACCTGTACCTTCTGTACCAGCCTGTACAATTCTTGGTTCGCCAGAGTTAAGTGACTCTTCAAAGTATGTGCTGCCGACTTTCTGAAGACCAGCCGGGTTAGCGAATGTTGCAAGATCGATACGGCCGAGTTCAACGATACCGTAAATATCGTGTACACCAATAAGGCGTCCGTTCTGGTCGATAGAAATGCTTGTAAGGTTAGCAACAGTCTGCTCGCCGCCTTCAGTACCACCTGAAAGCTTGAATGCAGTCTGTCCAAGGCCGAGGCACTTGGATGGTTCACTGGCTGTCATCGTTACAGCAGCTGGATTAGGTGTTGCTGTTGCTGTTGCCGGATCTGGTATAGTATATTTTGTTACACCTGGTGTAGTCGCTGTTGTAGTTGTTGTCATAGCTCCCTGACTCTTTAATGTAACTGCACTTGGATAAGAAATAACAAGCTTATCATCAGGATCAGCACCTGCTGTTGTATTCACCAATACAACATCTCCTGCTGCGCTAAGATGATCCTTTGTTACTGTTCCCTTATAATCGCCCATTGTAATCTCAAGAGTATCTGTTCCTGTTGCATCATCATGAGATAATACAGCACTAAATGTTCCAGTTGCTGTACCGTTTGTAAATTTTTCACCGAATTTCTCACCAACAGATTCAATTTTAAACATATTCTTAAGACTATTGTCTAATTTAATTTCACCTGGAACATAGCTGAAATCTGAGCTTACAAGTTCAGAACCTTTAAGTGCAGTTGAGAATTCCGGTGCCATCTCAATTGTGAATTCGCCTGCCGGATGTTCAACGCCACCGTTTGCAGCCTTGATCGCATCATTAAGTGCTGCATTAACTGCGCCAATATCTGCAAAATCCTCATTGGCATTAACTGTAACTGTGATTGAATCGCCTGAGATTTTTGCACTCATCTTCTGTCCAGCAGGAAGAGATGAACTCTGAACAAACGTAAAGCTTACATTACCCTTGTTTGTAGGATTTGAAGCTGAAATTGTGTAATCCTTATTGTTGATCATAGTATTAACACTTGCTGCATTTGCATCAAGATAAGGAAGAGCAACCTGAATCTTCTGTGATGAAGGAGGAAGTGTTGTGTCGCTTCCGTTTACGCCGAGGACGAAGTTACCGTTTACGTCAACGAGATTACCCTCTGCGTCGATATCGAGCATACCAGCCTTGGTGTACATGATGTTTCCGTCAGCTCCCATTACCTGAAGGAAACCTTCACCCGCGATTGCTATGTCAAGACCATAACCAGTTGATGACATTGCAGATGTCTTTGTATTGGTGTCGATACTGCCGACTAAGTTACCGTAACCGATCTGCTTAGCGTTTGTACCACCTGTGTTACCTGTAGACGCTGTAGCTGTCTGTGTTGTCTGGTAGTAAACATCCTTGAATGTAGCTCTGTCTGACTTGAAGCCGTATGTTCCTACGTTTGCGATGTTGTTACCGATAACGTCCATTTTTGTCTGCTGTGTTTTAAGTCCTGCAACACCTGAATATAATGATCTTATCATAATTAAACCCCCTGAAAATTTAAAAAATTGTTTTTGTTTTCGAACACGCTGTTCGGAATTCTGCCCTGCTCCCCCGAGCTTTCGGGCACGAATCCGGATCAGCGGTTTTTTAAATATTTCACGGTGCATCCGGAGCCGTCTGTCGGTCGGGCTCCGGTAAAGCTTCCTTAAAAGGTCCGGCTTTAAACTACTACTGCACCGTCAATATTTGTGAATACATTACCCTGCAGCTCATCGTTTGCTACAGTGGTTATCACCATGTTATTCTTGACGCTTACGAGATATGCTGCTTTGTCGATCAGAATAAGTGTATCGTCCAATCCCTTTTCTTCTGCAAGCTTAATACCCTCGTTAAGCCTTTCAAGGTTCTCGCCTGAAATGTCGATATTTCTCTGGAGAACACGGTTCATTGCGTGCTTGGAAAAATTAACACCTATCGTATTAAGTGCCAGATTGTCAAACGCTGCTTTTGATTCTGTAACGCTTGTTTTGTTCATCTGGGCTTCAAGTATTGACTTGAAGGACTCTTCAGGTACCGTTTCAGTATACTCAGTAGGTATCTGAGGAATACCAGTTGTTATCGGTGTACTTAACCGTCGCAGTGTTAAATAATCATCCATGGTCACACTCCCTTTCTGCGGTATTGATTACCCCATGGCAGCTGCTGCAGCCGCTAACAGATCTTCTTCGA
>CADAPI010000247.1 GCA_902789705.1 uncultured Ruminococcus sp. | reverse complement strand
TGAGCCGCGTTGCGGCGTTTCAACGAGACGCAGAAGGCATGGCCAGGCTCCTTGCGCGGGACGAAGCGCTGCTGCGGGAGACGGTGCCGGCAGACCTGACGGACCCGGATTTGCAGGAACGGCTGATGCTGAAGGACGCGCTGATGACCCAGCGGGAAGTGCTGAGCGCCATGCTGTACGCAGCCCGCTGCCCGGGTGAGGGCGTTCTCTACACCGAAGGGGGCGTCAGCGGCTTCGCAGCGCCCAGAGCGGCCGCCGGGCGCGAGCTCTGGTTTGAGACGGTCTGGAGGCAGTACCGCTCAGGCAACCATGGAAAGTGAGCACCCCGGGTTCACTGCAAAGGCAGAAATACGGATGCAGATTCTATGATTTCCAGCAGCATCCAAGGCTGCTGGTTTTTTCTGTTCTCCTGTTATCAAACAACACCCCCGTTTCCTTCTCGGAAAGGGTGAATCAGATTCATATCATTGTAGAACTCTGCGACTTCGCTGATAAAATCCGTCGTATCCAGATCAGCGAAATAATTATGTTCGGCAAGTCGCTGAAACTTAAGAATACATGTTCCTTTTATCTGGTCAGCCTTGCAGAACACAGTACCTTTTTTTGAAATATTAACGTTTCTGAACATTCCAGCCCATTCGTAAATATCCTCAAATAGAAACCGGTGTATTGACAGGTAGAAATTCAAATCCGGGTTGTCGAATGACATACTTTGTTCAGCCTGAATTGCACGGAGCAGTGTAATCTGTTTTTCGGCGATATCAAGTTCTTTCTGCTCATGAATGTCCAGTTTGTTTACGAGAACAGTTGTTCCCGGATAGCAGTTGTCTGAGCAGCTATCCATTGAATATACAGCCATTAAGCGTTACGAATCTCTTTGAGAATAGTGTCTTTGAACTGTATGAATGAGATCTCACCGTTCAGACATTTCTTTACGTTTTCTATTTCGTTTGCTGAAAATTTGTAACCTTCCATTTTGATGGAGGCAAGCTGGTTTTCAAATGCCTTATCAGTTGTGATGCTTTCCATTTATATAAACTCCTTTTGGGTTTCTGTGAATGTAGAGAAATAAACTGTTCTCTGCAGTTATTATTTATTTTATTATAGCAATTAAACGTCGGAATTTCAACAGAGAAATTTTAAAATATTGAAACCAAAACGAAACACAAAGGATACATCGCAGTGATATCATCATAGTCAGGAGGTAAGGTTAAAATGAAGAAATTACGAAAAGCTGTTGTCGTTCTGCTGACTGCTTATGTCTTGATTGCCGGAAGTATACTGTATCTGATGAACTGTCCTGCAAAGTTTATGCCGTTTACTTCTGAATATTTTACTGACGAGGAAATTACGGAAGCAATGAATATGGCATATGAAGAGGCAGAAAACACGCTCGGAGAAATTGGATGCAACATTCTGAAAGTAGAGTATGAAGGAGATAAATACATTGGAAATAACACCATATATATAAGAACACCTTTTTTCACCGGATTTGCAGAAATGGGTAACATAGAACCGTTGAGATTCGACCACGGCTGGCATTATGAATTCAAGAAAAACCAAGACGGAGAATGGGAAATTATCGGCTGGGGACATGCATGATGACGAATTCTTACTCTGCCACCCGCCACAATCCATGCGTAAGCATGGATTATCAATTAATCGGGCAGCTTGCTGACCGATTCACCAAGGCGGAGGAGATTGAAACAATAACACCGCATCATCAGCCGGTTATTTCGGCTAGTGATGCGGTGTATGCTTTGAGCCCGCGAATTATAAAAACGCTCTCTTTACAGCTAAAAGATCCATTATATTAAACTGTCCGTCTCCGTTTACGTCATAAGCAGTAAAATCGGATGATCCTGAAAATGCGAGAAGATTCTTTGTGAGACATATTACGTCTGCCATATTAACTACACCGTCTTCGTTTACATCACGGGTAAGATCAGGCTCAGGTTCGGTACCATAATCCTCAGGAAGTGTTTCGAATTTGTATCCGTATTTTTCAGCGTATTTCTGAGCTGTCGAACCGGCAAAGCCTGAGATGACTGTCAAATCTTTCGTCAAAAACATGTCTCTTCTGATTTTACAGTCAGGATTAAGAATGGTCAGTGAACTTGGGCTATCAAAAGCCCACATGCCTATGCTGGTAACTGAAGAAGGAACTGTTATTGATTTTATCTTATCAGAACCCAAACACACTAATGCGTCCTTTGCTATACTCTTTACAGAATCCGGAATAATAACCTCTTCACTGCACAGATTGCAGTTTGCGGCTATAAGTATACCATTTACTATTGCGAACGGATTTTTTTCAGTCATTTGTTTATCCAGCCATGGCGTACCCGAAAATGCAGATGTACCTATACTGGTTAAAGATTCAGGAATTGTTAATGATTCAAGACTTTCACAGTACCAAAATGCCTGCGCTCCAATACTGATTAGTGAATCAGGAAGATTTATTGATTTGAGATTCGTACAGCCCCAAAATACTTTTTCATAAATTTTGATTACTGAATCGGGGAGGGTTACAGATTCAAGAGCTGAACACTCCCGAAATGTCTGGTAATTTATACTTGTTATCGGACCGGAAATTACGACTGATTTCAGATTTGAACACCCATAGAATGCACTTGAACCTATTCTGGTTACTGAATCAGGTATAATCACGGATGTAAGTTTTTCGTTATCTTTAAATGCCTCATAATCTATAGCGGTAACGTAATCAGGAATAACAATATCGCCTTCGCATTGACTTGCATCTACAAGAACACCGTCTTCCACTACAAGTGAGTTTTCTTTTATTACTTCAACTGGCTTCTGTTTTACATCCTCCAGATTCGTCTTGATAATTGTTGTTGATTCAGGAATGACCAGTGTTTTAAGATTGTCACATCCCATATATGCACTTTCTGAGATTTCAGTAACAGAATCAGGGATCACCAGTGTTTCAAGTTTTCTGCAAAAGGCAAATGCACCTATTTCTATAGTAGTAACAGAGTCCGGAATAGTTACTGATTCAAGATCATCACATTCTGCAAATGCCAGATCTTTGATAGTGGTAACAGTATCAGGAAGTGTTACAGATCTGAGCCCTTTACAGCCTGTAAATGCAAAAGTTCCAATAACTGTAACAGGAAGCCCGTTATATTCTCTCGGTACCGTAATGTCACTGGCGTAATTATCTTCACAAATCTCCAGCTCCGCATGATCATCATACTCCTCAAAAGTATACAGTGCGTCATCTGATGCTGCGGCACTGACAGTAACCGGAGCCATAAACCACTCCGAAGACAGATCAGCAGTTAAAAATGTGTTTCCGGCAATAAGTACAGATGCGATTATCGCTGAGATTTTTTTATTAAGCATATACGTACGATCCTTTCCCTTTGCTTATTATCTGTATTTATATTTCCCTGCAGATTCGCAAACTACGTTCACTTCCTGCGTGTATAAATCTGATTTTAGCACAATATAAGTTGACTGTCAATATATTGTTCGCTTTTATGCACAGAAATGAATTAAACGTTTACAATATATTTTAGTTAATATGCGAAACTTTATTTTTTAGGCATAAAAAACGCTAAGCATATGGTTTTAGTGATTATCACTTGACAATCTTCCGGCAGCAAAATACAATAAGAATATGAGCATATGGTTTTAGTGATTATCACTTGACAATCTTCCGGCAGCAAAATACAATAAGAATATGAGATTACAGATCATTTGAACCTGGGAAAGGAATGACAAAAAATGAAATATAACAGATCTATGTATACCGGCAGGTATGAAAGAATGGAACGCGATCTTATCGACAATATTCTTGAAAGCTGTGTAAAACTCGGATTTGCAGACACGCCGATCACGTTTTATTATCCTGAAACATCGCTTACAGGAATCTGATGGAGAAATAAACTCTGAAAGGGTATTTATGAACGAAGAACTGTATCTGATCCCGCGAAAGAAGAAAGGGATCTTTCATTTGCTGTTCAGCAGAACAGGCATTGTTTTGATGTTTGTTGCTGTTCAGATTGCGATCTTCTATTCGCTTTACAACTGGTTTACTGATTATTTCAAGTGGTTTTCCGCTTTTCAGCTTTTGATTTTCGATACGAAGACTGACAGATTTGCTGTTGATACAGGTCTGTTTCGTCTGGGAACTGTAGAATAGCGACTGCGTGCAGGCTCGGTTTACGAGTCTTGGATTTCCTCCTGAAAACGCGATCTTCATGTCTTTTTTTTAAATAGCACGCCGCAGGCGTACCGATGAAAGGTGGTGCCTGCGGCACAATAGAAAATTCAGATGCACAGAGCGCATCTGAATTCGGAAATACTTCATGCCTTTAGTACCAGGAAGTGAAGCATTCTGAAATCAAGGCTATCAATAATCAGCTTATCAACGACGGATGCGGACTTTTCCGAGGCCGTCAGATTTTGCCGTTTGAGCATCTGTCAGGATTCCAGAACGATCTTATATGAATATCAGAAGTTTAATGATACAAAGCAAAATCATCTTTATTACCCGAAAATACATTCATATCGATATAACGTTCTTCGCCTTTATAGCCATTCAGTAAATGTCTGTTGGAGTACTGCCAGAATGTCCAGTTTACATCTGACGGGACGGATGAATAAACGCTTCTGTACCACAGATCACAGTCGGAAAAATCACCGTTTACTATATCAGTGTAAGTCTTTTCATCACAGTAGATAACCGGCTTGATTCCATAGCTTTCATTCAGTTTGTCGGTTAGTTTACGCAGTTCGGTTTTTATCGCATCCACGTCAATATCTTTTTTAGTCTTGAAATCATTGTAATACTCGACATCTATCACGGGAGGAAGCATATTATCCACGGCTTTGACCGTGCTGATGAATGAATCAGCCTGCGTTTCTCCTGACGATTCAAAGCTGAAAAAATGATATGCACCTATCCGGAGACCGGTTTTCTGAGCCTCCGTCCAGTTATATGAAAAATTTGGATCGACAAACGAAGATCCTTCCGTTGCTTTTATAAATGCAAATTCAATGTTCTGCGACGCAAGTGTTTCCCAGTCAATATCACCCTGATAGCAGGATACATCGACTCCGGCTACAGGGTAATCATCAGAATCAGGGTTGTTTATATGAATGATGCCAAAGAATAAAAGCGCTGCGGCAATCAGTGCCAGAAGGATCAGAGATGCCGTGACTGCCAGAATGGTGTTTTTTACGTTTCGTTTCATACTGTAAGCCTTTCAATTGCTGATGGTTTGTTCATGCGTTTCCCTAGATGTTATATCATCCAGACCGGAACAATAAGATTCTGTGAATTAACTGCAGAAAGTTCAGTTCTCATACAAATTACGGCGCCGGTTCCGCGGGGAACGTTTCCTTTGTCAAGTATCTCAAATGCCTTTACAATATCAGAAGGAGGATTTGCTGAACGCTTTATTTCAAGCGGATGAAGTTTGCTGTCGGATTCTATTACCATATCGATCTCACGGGCATCGCGGTCGCGGTAATACCAGAGAAGACAGTCTTTTGCACAGTTTATATATGTTTTACGTATTTCAGCTACGACATAGTTTTCAAGTATCGCTCCGTTAATCGCACCGTTTGCCAGTATTTCAGGCGAGCTGTAACGTGTAAGATACGCCACAAGTCCGGTGTCAAAGAAATACATTTTCGGCATTTTTATGCTGCGTTTAAGAAGATTATTTGAATAAGGATGCAGATAAAAAATGATATCGGATTTTTCGAGCACTGAAAGCCATCTTTTTGCAGTTTCATCAGATATTCCGGCATCGGATGCAATATCATGAACATTGAGAAGCTGACCGACTCTGCATGCAGCCGCCCTGATAAAATCTGAAAACATCAGTGGATCTTTTACATCAACAAGAGCACTGACATCACGTTCTATATAGGTCTGAATATAACTGCTGTAAAAAACATCACGATCTTTATATCTGCCGCTCAGCAGTCCCGGCATCGATCCGTTCCAGATTCGTCGGTAGATCTCATTAATATCAGCAGGGGTATTTGTTTTCTTTCGGAGATTAAGTTTCTGAAGATCTACAGCAAACGGTTCTGTCTTTCCTGATCCATATGCTTCGTGCTGAGATATGGATGACATATGCAGTATAGCTGCTCTTCCTGCGAGTGATTCTCTGGCAAGTTTCATAAGACCAAATGCCTGTGATCCTGAAAGCCAGAAAGATCCCGGTTCGGCACCGTTATCGACTGCGATCTTGATATAAGAAAACAATTCAGGCGCATACTGTACTTCATCTATCAGAACCGGAAGAGGATGCAGCTGAAGAAACATAGCAGGATCATTCTTGGCGAGCCTTCGTTCTTCAAGATCATCTAAAGTCACATAAGACATATTTTCCGGCATGATTTTTTTAAGAGCTGTCGTCTTGCCTACCTGCCTCGGTCCGGTGACAATAATACATGAATATTCTTCTGAAAGCGAAGATATTTTATCTGAAAGATCTCTGTCTATATAAATCATAAAATCATCCCTTTCGGCTAAAATTCGATTCAATCTTATTTTAGCCGAAACTGATGATTTTGTCAAGGCAGATATATTGATTTACACACAAAAATGAATTAAATATTTACAATATATTTTGGTTAATATGCGTAACTTTATTTTTCAGACATAAAAAACGCTAGGCACATGGTTTTAGTGATTATCCCTTGACAATCTTCCAGCGGCAAAATACAATAAGTATATGACATCACATATCATTTGAACCTGAGAAAAGGAGGACTAAAAATGAAATATAACAGATCTATGTACACTGGAAGCTACAGTGCAGAAGATTTTGTATTCTTCTGGGGACACACTCCTGCTGCAGACGGGAAGATAACAAAAGCGTGCTTCAGCCAGTGGTGGCTTTGT